>DATGDX010000001.1:0-2288 GCA_035310665.1 Mycobacteriales bacterium
GGCGGGAATGCCGAGCGCGGCGCGGCACGCGTCTCCCCGCCCGTCGGCCACGGCCTGCTCCGGGACCCCGCTCACGACGACGCGCACCTGCTCGGGCTCGGCGATGCCGAGCTCGAGCGCTTCCCGCGCGTTCGCGTCGCAGACGCAGACGATGCGGCGGCGGCGTGGGCGGCCATCTGCTCGAGCGCGAGCAGGGCGGCGCGGACGGGTCGCGGCATGAGGGGGTGGACCGGGAGGCCGTGCACGGTGTGTACGACGACGGGGACGCCGCGCGCACGAGCGGCGAGACGACCCATCCCCCGGCCTTCGACCCGTGCGTGTGCACCACGTCGTACTCGCTGGCCAGCCGCACCAGCGTCCAGAACACCCGCACGTCGCCCAGGCTCACCAGTGGCCGGCGAAGGTACGGCAGCACGATCACGCGGTCGGCGACCTCGGCGGCTCGGCTTTCGAGCGCGCCGGGACCGCCGAGCAGGTGGACCTCGTACCGGTTGCGGTCGAGCCCCTCGACGGTGAGCAGGGTATTGTCCTGCGCGCCGCCCTCGTCCAGATGCGTGATCACGTGCAGCACCCGGTGCCGCCGCGCGGCTTCGGCACGGGGGAGGGCGTCGTTCGGCGTCGGTCCGACGGCGGAGCGCAGTTGTGCGCTCATGCGAGGAGCAGCCGGTCGAGGACCGAGGCGGAGGCCTGGGGTGAGGACCCGGCGTGCAGCCGGTAGGCCGGGGCGCGCCCGGCGAGGCGGACCAGGGCGTCCGCCGCGGCCGGGCCGTCCTCGGGTCGTTGGTGGAGGTGGCGGACGAGGTGCACGAAGGCCTCCTGCGGGTCAAGTCGGGTCAGGGTGGGGTCCCCGCGTCGTTCGCTCGCGTCGAGGAGGACCACGGCGGCGATGTCCGCGGCGACGCGGGCGGCGCGGGGGCCCAGCAGCGCCCGGGGCTCGCTGCGCCACTGGACCTCGCCGGCGCGGGTCCGGAACGGCGACAACGCGGGGTGTGACGGTTCGATGTCGAGCAGGCGCAGGGCGGCACGCGGGAGGCGCAGCGACTTGGGGAACGGGTGCACGAGCAGGTCCCCGGGGTCCAGCGGCACCAGGCCGTCGGCGAGCAACGACGCGCCGCGCGCGACGGCGGCCACGACGAGGGAGGTCTGGCCCGTCCCCGGGCCGGCGAGTATGAGCACGGCGTGACCCGCCCGGCCCACGACGGCGCCGGAAAGATAGAGCCACCGGTTGAACGGGGGGACGGCGAGCGGCGGGAGCAGCTCCTCCGAGCCGTTCCACTCCCGGACCTGCCCGTTCGCCTCGATCAGGGCCGGGGGCCGGGGCCGCCGAGGGGGCCGCCGAGGGGGCCGGCGACGCGGATGCGGATGGCGTCCGGCCCGGGCGCGGCCCGGAAGGCCGCGAAGACGGCGGACCAGTACTGAAGCTGTCGGACGCTGGAGGAGAAGACGTGGACGTCGACGCCGAGGAAGCGAAAACCGGCCTCGGCGAGAGCGTCCTCCCCATCCGCGGCGTCGTCGCAGAGCGACTGTTCGGTGTCCAAGCCCTCCACGAACGTGACCTCTGTCATGCGGCGTCACCACCGCCGTGACTTGGCGGAGTTGCGAGAGAACGGTCAGGCACTCCTCGCGCACGGTCTCCGGGTCGGTGTGCCATTGCTCCGCGATTGCATCGACCGCGGCTCCGTCGCTCGACCCGGCGACGAGAGAAGCCCACAGCGCCCGGGCCGTGACATTCAGCACGTACAGCACGCCGTCACGGAGGACGACGCCACCGTCTCCCAGCTCCCAGTAGGCGGGCTCGCCGCCCTGCGGGGTCCCCCCCCGCGGTCACGATCGCCGGCGACAGATCCGACAGAACCGACAGCGTCCGCACCTGCGGCGGCTCCCACCGTTGCGTCTCCAATGGCCGTCGTGGACGAGTGCGACCTAGGAGCAGCCTGACCATCGAATCTCCCCCGAGACGTCAACCGCGGCCTGTCCGCCTTCGCGGCCTGGACTGGCTTCGATTGGCGGCGGCTTCGCGATAGAGGACGCCTCGCGCGTGGCTGATACATCACGACGTCGGGCCGTGGAGCAACAGCCGGTGGGGGTCGCGGCGCGCGTTCGAACGGTATCACCGCGGGTCGGAACCACTCTTTTTCGACATCACGGTCCTGCCGCGTTCACGGCCCGGACCGGTCATCACACAATCACCAGTCGGGGGCTGAACTCATGCCGCAGGCGACGACCAACGTGGGCGACGTGCCGACGGGAGCGGAGGGCGCTCGGTGAAGGCCGTCCTCGACATCCCG
>DATGDX010000002.1:0-4572 GCA_035310665.1 Mycobacteriales bacterium
GGGCTCCGGCAGGCTGTCCGGGTCCACCCCCCAGACCCCGGCGACGTGCGCCCGGGCGGCGGGGTCGTCGAGGCGGCGGTACCCCGGCAGCTGGTCGGCCTTCTGCCCGTGCTCCCGGCCCCCCTGCCCGTTGCCCTGCCCCGTGAGGCAGCCGAAGCCGCTGCCCGGGCGGCCCGGCAGGCCGAGCGCGAGCGCGAGGTTGATGAACGCGGAGACGGTGTCCGTCCCCTTGCTGTGCTGCTCGGCCCCGCGCGCCGTGAGCACGATCGCGCTCCGCGCGCTCCCGAGCAGCCGGGCCGCGGCGCGCACGTCGTCGGCGGGCACGCCGCAGATGCCCTCGACGCGCTCGGGCCAGAAGCGGGCCACCCGCCGCCGGACCTCGTCGAAGCCGGTCGTGCGCGCGCGGACGTACGCCGCGTCGACCAGGCCCTCGGCGACGACGACGTGCAGCAGGCCGAGGGCCAGCGCCAGGTCGGTGCCGGGCGTGAGCTGCAGGTGCAGGGCCGCGTCGCGCGCCGTGGGGGTGAACCGGGGGTCGACGACGACGAGACGCCCGCCGCGCTCGCGCTGCGCGACCAGGTGGCCGACGAACGGCGGCATCGTCTCGGCCACGTTGCTGCCGACCAGCAGCACCACGTCGGCGTCGGCGACGTCGGGCAACGGGAAGGGCAGCCCGCGGTCGAGCCCGAAGGCACGGATCGAGGCCGCGGCCGCGGACGACATGCAGAAACGACCGTTGTAGTCGATGTTCGCTGTACGCAGCACGACCCGCGCGAACTTGCCCATCGCGTAGGCCTTCTCGTTGGTCAGCCCGCCGCCGCCGAACACCGCCACCGCGTCGCGCCCACCCGCGGCCTGCGCGCGCCCGATGCCGTCCGCGACCACGTCGAGCGCCTCGTCCCAGGACACCGGGCGCAGCGTGCCGTCGTCGCGGACGAGCGGCGTGCGGAGCCGGTCCGGGGAGGTGAGCAGCTCCGCCGAGGTCCATCCCTTCTGGCACAACCCGCCCCGGTTGGTGGGGAACGCCCGCGGCTGCACGTCGACCCTCTCGGCGGTGCGGCGCAGCCGCATCCCGCACTGCAGCGCGCAGTAGGGGCAGTGCGTATCGACCGGGGGGGTGTCGACCACGCCTGTGTCGACCGCGCGGGTGCCGACCGGGTCCGCCGCGCTCGCCGGCAGCACGCTCGTCCGGGCGCTCATGCCGACGCCGCCTCGAACACGGCGACGGGCTGCCGGGCGGGACCGGCCGGGTGCGCGGCGCGAGCCGGCTCCGGGAGCAGCCATCGGCACAGCAGGCCGACGACGAGCGCGGCACCGGCGATCATCGCGAACAGCAGGGACGTGTCGCCGAGCGACGTGCCGGTGGCGGTGAAGAAGAGCACGGCGGCGAACAGCAGGCCGCCGGTGTTCCCGTACGCGCCGACGATTCCGGCGATCGACCCGGATTGCCGTCGCTGGACGAGCGGCACCATGGCGAACACGGCGCCGTTCGCGGCCTGGACGAAGACCGACGCCAGGGCGACCAGCGCGATCCCGGTCACCAGCGGCCACCCGGGCGACAGCTGGGACAAGGCGGCGAAGCACCCGGCGGCGCCGACCAGCAGCGCGGCGAGGGTGCGCGCCCGGCTCGCCCGAACGTCGGACAGCAGCCCGCCGGCAGGCCGGGTGACGAGGTTGGTGAAGGCAAAGGCGCTGCCGGCGGCGCCCGCCGCCGCGAGGTGCAGGCCGAACGTGGTCGCGAAGTACGTCGGCAGCAGCGCGACCACGGTGAGCTCGGTGCCGAAGCTCACCAGGTAGGCGAGCGCGAGCAGCGCGACCGAGCGGAACGGGTAACGCTCCCGGTCCGGGTACGCCCCGGCCAGCGCCCGCCGGTTCGCGCGCACGCACCCGACCACGGCCCGGCCGAGCAGCGCCGCGACGGTGGCGTAGGCGAGCGTGCCCGTGGCGCCCGGCAGGACACCGGCGACCTGCAGCCGGTAGGCGACGTACCCGAGGACGGCGTACGGCGGCACCTGCAGGAGGACGAGCCCCACGACACCGGCGGGGCTCGTCACCTCGAGGGGCCCCCGGGTGCGGCGCCGCTCGTACCCGGTGCCGGCGGGGGTGTCGCGGACCAGGAGCAGGTAGGCGACGCCGTAGCCCGCCGCGACCACACCGGAGACGAACACCCCCCACCGCCAGGCGCTCTCGCCGTCGGCAAGCCAAACGGCGACGGACGGCAGCACCAGGGCGGCAACCGCGGAGCCGAAGTTGCCCCACCCACCGTAGATCCCCTCGGCGGTGCCGATCTCGTCGCGGTCGAACCACTCGGCGACCATCCGGATGCCGACGACGAAACCCGCGCCGACCACGCCGAGCGCGAGCCGCGCGACGACGAGCGTGTCGAAGCTCGTCGCGGTCGCGAACACCGTGTTGGGAACGGCGGCCGCGACGAGCAGCCCCGCGTAGAGCCGGCGTGGCCCGAAGCGGTCGAGCAACCGGCCGACGAGCAGCCGGGCCGGCACGGTGAGCGCGATGTTGCACAGGCCGATGACGGCCAGCTGCGCGGGCGTGAGCCCGAGGTCGGCCCCGATGGCGAGCTGGAACGGCGCGTAGTTGAACCACACGACGAAGCTGAGGAGGAACGCGAGCGTGGTGGCGTGCAGCACGCGGTGGCGGGGCTGCCACGAGAGGAAGGCCGCGAGGCGTTCCGCGGGCCGGACCGGGGGCATCGTGTCTCCTGCGCTGTCGTCTGTCCGAGGGCGCCGATCGGAGGGCGCCCATCGAAGGGCGCGACAGCACGGTAGGAACGCTGTGTTTCGCCCAGTTGTCCTCGAGTGCATCCGGTGTGTGACGTCTTCCGCACCAGGGGCCGCGGAAGATCGTGAGGACGGCACCGGTCCGGCGGGGGTCCGGCCGAGTGAGGCGAGCGTCAGGCGGACAGCGCCCGCTCCACCGCCTCCGCGGGCGACCCGTGCCACGGCTCGCCGTGACCGGGGAGCAGAACGTCCGCGCCGAGCGGGGCGAGGCGGGCCAGGGAACGGCGCGCCTGCTCGGTGTCGTCGTTCACGCCGTCGAGCATCACCCGCGGCCCGCGGGCGCCGGTGTAGGGGTCGAGGGTGACGAGCGCGTCCCCGGTGAGCAGCACGCCGCGGTCGGGCAGGTGCAGGGCGACGCTGCCGGGTGTGTGCCCGGGGACGTGGACGACGTGGGGGCGTCCGGGCACCGGAAGCGTCTGGCCGTCGTCGAACAGCTGGAACCCGCCGATGCGGCTGGTGCCGAGCATCCCGTCGCGCAGGCCCTGGACGAGCAGCGGCCAGCTCGCCGGTCGCCAGTAGAGGAACAGCGGCGGGAACCGGCGCACGCCCCCCAGGGCGTCCCCGCCGTGCACGTGCACCCGCGCCCCCCGTTCCGCGCGCAGCCGCTCCGCGACGCCGGTGTGGTCCACGTGGGCGTGGGTGAGGACGACGGCGCGCACGTCCTCCGGTCGCCGCCCGGCGGCGCGCAGCGCCGGGTCGAGCTGCCCCCAGTGGCGGGGGAACCCGGCGTCGACGACGGTCACGCCCTCGTCGTCGACGAGCAGGTAGAAGTCGACCAGCGAGGTCCCGAGCCGGTAGACGCCGTCGGCGACGGCAGCGGCGGCCTGGGTGGCCATGCCCGGTACGGCTCGCGGAACTGGGGCGTGTCGGGGTCCGCGCCGCGCTCACCGTCGGGACGGCGGACCGGCGGCAGCGGTGCGTCGTCGGCCACGGCGTACGACGCCGCGACGGTGTCCTCGACCGGCTCGACGACGTGCGGGGCCGGAGCGGTGAGGTCGGCGAGCATCGCCTGCTCCTCCGGGCTCAGCGGTTCCGCCCCGGGAGGCCGACCGGGCGTGCCGTCGTCGCTGCCCGACGCCATCGCGCTGTCCGCCTCTGTCATGATCTCCTCCGGACTCGTCGCTGCGGCGGCCTCGGTAGACCCGGCCTTCGACACGGGCCCATACCCACCCCGGCGGCCCCCCTCCCGCCCCCTCGCGCCTCCTCGCCCGAGGGTCAGCGCCCGGCGAGGACGCCGCGGACCTGGCGCGCGATGAGGACGTCCTCCCGTGCGGCCACGACGAGGCTGCGGACGGCGGCGCCCAGGGCACCGATCTCGGCGTCGGGGACCGCGGTGTCGTTGCGCGCCGGATCGAGCCGTACGCCGATGAACCCCAGACCCTCCGCCGCCGCGGCCCGGACCGCGGGGGCGTTCTCGCCCACGCCGGCCGTGAACACCAGGGCGTCCAGCCCGCCGATGGCGGCGCTCATCGCGGCGATCGCGGCGCGCAGCCGGTGCACGTAGACGTCGAACGCGATCCGGCCGGCGGGCTCGCCGGCCGCGCGCGCCGCGACGACCTCGCGCATGTCGGCGGTGCCGGCGAGGGCGAGCAGCCCGGAGCGGTGCTCGAGCGCCTCGGCGACCGCGGACGGCGAGATCCCCACCCGCTGCTGCAGCCACAGCACGAGGCCCGGGTCGACGCTGCCCGAGCGGGTCGCCATGACCAGCCCCTCGAGCGGGGTGAACCCCATCGTCGTGTCGAGGCAGACGCCGGCGCGCACCGCGGCGAGCGAC
>DATGDX010000003.1:0-12216 GCA_035310665.1 Mycobacteriales bacterium
GGCGATCCGCGCCAGGTGGCTCTTGACGGTGAGCGCGGACAAGCCGAGCTCCTCGCCGATCTCCTTGTTGGATCGGCCGTCCGCGACGAGCTGGAGGACCTCGACCTCCCGCCCCGACAGCTCGGTCCCGCCGTCCGAGGCGTGCGCCGAGCGCAGCCCCGCGGCGAGCAGCGAGGCGACCGACGGATCGGCGTACACGCCGCCCCGCAGGACCTGACGGACCCCGTCGGTGACGACGACCGGCGGCGCCGACTTGAGCAGGTAGCCCTGGGCGCCGGCGACGAACGCGGCGCGGACGGAGTGGGGGTCGTCCGCGGCGGACAGCACGACGAGGCGGGTCCACCCCGCTGCGCGGAGCTCGGCCAGCAGGTCGAGCCCGGAGCCGTCGGGCAGCCCGACGTCGAGGACCGCCAGGTCCAGCGGCCCGCCGGCGTGCGCGCGGGCGCGGGCCTCCGCGACGCTCGCGGCCTCCACGACCTTGACCGCACCCGTCGCGATCAGCCGGCCGACCATCGACTCGCGGACCAAGGGGTGGTCGTCGACGACCACCGCGGTGAACCCCCCGGTGGCACTCCCGGCGGCTCCCTCGATGGCCGCGGCCCCGGCCGAAGCCCCGGTCGGTTCGGCGACTGCAGTCACGGGATCTCCTTCTCGGAAGCGGCCGGTCTCGCCGCCGCCCGCACGGGTCGGACGGCGCCACGTTCTGCATCGGCGGGCGGCGGGCGGATCATGAAGGATTTGGTGCATGTGGCGCAGTCGCCCGGGACACCGGCCCGGGCCGTCGGTGGCGTTTGCCTCCGACCGCCAAATCCGCGTCGCAGATCGCTAAAGATCGCCGACTCCCTGGACCGAGGTAACGGGCTGTAAGGCGCCGTTGACAGGTCCGGCGCCGTTCGGGGAGGGGTAGTCGTGAACGTCACTGCTCGGCGGGTCAGCAATCGCGTCGCGGGAGCCGCTGTCGGCGTTGCCTTGATCGCAACACTGTTCGGTCTGCCCGCAGGGACGGCCGGGGTCGTCCGGTCGTCCGTCGACGCGGTGGCGTCGGTCGCGCAGGTCACGCTCGGGGACGCGGCGACCGACACCACGAGCCGCACCTGGGCGAAGCGAGGTCACGCGACGCGCACCTGGGCGGTCGAGCGCGCGGGCGACGACGACACGAGGACCTGGGCAACGCGGACCTGGGAGCGCCCCGACGGCGCGGCGCACCTGTGACGTCCGATCGCCGGTGAGGACCACCCGAGCCGTCCGGCTCGCCGCGACCGCGGCCGCTCTCGCAGCGGCCGCGGTCGCTGTCGTCACCGGGTGGGGGGCGCCGTCGTGGTGGGCGGTGCCGGCCCTCGCCGTGGCCGTGACCGTCGCCGAGCTCGCGGTCGTCCACGTCACGGTCGCCCGCCGGCGCTGGGCCTTTTCGCTGACCGAGGGCGTGATCGCGACGGCGCTCGTGCTCGCCCCGGGCGGGTGGCTGGTGGCGGCGGTGCTGCTCGGGATGGCCGTCTCCCAGCGGCTGCGCGGCCAGGACCCGCTCAAGGTGCAGTACAACGCCGCGCAGGTCGCCGCGTCCGCCGCGCTCGCCGCCCTGCTCGCCGATGCGCTCGGCGGCGCGAGCGGTCGCGCCGTCGGCGCCGTCGGTGGCGCGGTCCCCGCCGCCGCCACCGCGATGGCCGGGTACTGGGCGGTCAACCAGACGCTGTCCGCGCTTCCCGTCGCGATCCTGTCCGGGCAGCCGCTTCGCCGGCTGGTCACAGAGAACGTCGTCCTGCACGCGGTCCACGCCGCCGGATCGGTCAGCATCGGTCTGCTCGGCGCCTGGCTGGCGCTCACCGAGCCGGTCGCCCTCCTCGGCCTGCTCGTCCCCACCGCGCTGTTGTGGATGTCGTACGACGAACAGATCACCCTCGCCGCCGAAGCCCGCTTGTTCGCCGAGCTCGCGTAGCGGGCGGCAAGCCCGTCCACCGATGTCCTCGCCACCGCCGTGGTGACCGCCGCGGCCCGGCTCTTCGGCGGCGCGGACGTGGAGATGGTGCTGCTCGAGCACGACGGCCCGGTGACCTAGACCGGCACCGAGGACGGGGTGCGGCGCCGCCGCGCCGACCCCGCGGCCCTCGACGCCTCGTGGGTGTTGCGTGCCCTCGGCTCACGCGGCGTGCTGACCGGCAGCGAGCGCGGCCGCCCGTTCTGCTCCGCGGTGATGGGTGACCCCGACCGCCCGCTCGCGGTCCTGCTGGCTCGCCGGCCCGCCGGCGCTCCGCCGTTCGGACGCCGGGAGACCTCGCTCGCCGCCGTGCTCATGCGCCAGGCCCGGTCGTGGTTGTCCACCGACGAGTTCGGGGCGTTCGCCGGGCCTGACCCCGCCACTGGTTCGCTGCCAGAGCTCGGCGCGGGCGAGGGTGTCTCGCCCGCCCTCGGCCTGTTGCGCGACGCGACCGCCCGGCTCGCCCGGCTCGCCGCGACCGGCGGCACCGGTGCCCTGCCCGACATCGTCGACGAACTGCACGCCGTCGAACGGGCCGTCGCGTCGTTGCTGGGCCTCGCCGCGCAGGCCGCCGCGCCCCCGCCGCGTCCGACCGGGCCAGCGCCCTTGGTGCCGGCCGGCGCCGTGCCCCCCGGCGACCAGCAGGCCTGGACGACGACCGGAGTGCTCAGGGAGGTGGCCGCTCGCCCGTGACCGCACCGCCGCGCCCGCGGACCCGGCTCCCGCTGCCCGTCTGGGCGGGGGTCAGCTGCGCGTGCGCGGCGCTGTTCGCGCTGCTCACGGTCGCGATCGGGCTCGCCGCGCTGGGACGGTTCGACCGCCGCGCCGCACTGCTGGTGCTCGCCGGGGGCGCCGCTGGCAGCGCCCCCTCGCTGGCCGCCACGCTCGCCGCGCGACGACTCGCGACGGCGATCCGAGTGCTGCGCTGCGACGCGCTGCGCCGCCTGTCCGACCCCGCGGCACCGTCTCGGCTTCCGCTCGCGCTTCCCGTGCTGGCCGAGGCGAGCCCCGAGCTCCTCGAGCTCGCCCGCACGCTCGACGCGCTACAGCTGCGGGTCCGGATGGCCGACGAGGTCGCCCCGACCGGCATCGGCGCACCGCGCAGACCGCGAGCGCCGGGATGTTCGAGCTGCTGTCGGGGCTCGTCGGGGCGGAGGAGACGGCCCGCGGCCAGCTGTCGGCGGAGCTGCACGACACCGCGGCGCAGAGCCTCATGCTCGCCCCCAGTCACCTGGCGGCCGCGACACGCGAACGACGCGGGCTCGACTGGCGCGAGCTCGCCGCGGTCGCCGACCTCGTCGACGAGGCCGAGGAGCAGGTGCGCGCGGTGATGGCCCACACCCGGCCGCCGGCGCTGCGGACCGGTGACCTGGCCACGGCGGTCGCGGAACTGCGCGACGACCTGTGCGCGAGGTACGCCCTCGACGTGCGGTTCGCCTGGCCCACCTCCCCGCACCCGCTCCCGCTCGTGACCGCCGTCACCGTGTATCGCTTCTTCCAGGAGGCGCTGCTCAACGTCGTCAAGCACGCCGACGCGGACATGGCCACCGCACGGCTGGACGTCACCGACGACGAGGTCACCGCGACGGTCACCGACGAGGGATCGGGGTTCGACCCCGCCACCGTGCGTCCCGACCGCGGCCGCCACACGTCGGCCTCGACCTGCTCCGCGAACGCGCCCGGCTCGCCGGCGGGTCGCTCGAGGTGCGGTCCCGTCCCGGGCGCGGAACCACCGTGACGCTGCGGATCCCCCGCGCCGGCCCTCCGGTGAGCGTCCACGGACTGCGTCGCAGCGCGTGACGGGGTCAGCGGGGCCAGACGTCAGCGGGGCGCGGATGTCAGCGGGGCACGGATGTCAGCGGGGCACGGACGGGAGCGCGGTGACCCCTGGCGTCAGCGGTGGCAGGCCGGCGAGCGCGGCGAGCAGGTCCGTCCAGGCGAGCAGGTGCGGACCGAGATCGTCGCCGAGGGGAGTCCAGGACGCCCGCACCTCCAGCGACGCGGCAGGTGCCCGCTCCGCCAACCCTCCGAAGTGCTCCGACGTGACCCGGGTGACCGTGCCCGCCTCGGCGGTCGCGGTCGCGCCGCGTCCCTGCCACGCCTCGGTGAGCCAGGCCCACCCCACCGCGGGGAGCACGGGGTCCGCGACGATCTCCGCGTCCAGGTCCGCGCTGCCGTAGGCGACCAGCCGGGTCCGACCGCCCCAGCCCTCCTGACCCGACGGGTCGTGCAGCACGACGAGACGCCCGCTTGCCAGCACCCCGTCGGCCGCCGGGTCCCCGTCGACGTCGGCCGCGAGCGCGACCGCGAACGGCGCCAGGCGCTGCGGCGCGCCCGTTTCCCGCACCCGGACCTCGGGGCGGGGCCGAGCGGCGTGCAGGCTCGCGACCGCCCGCTGGAACTCCGGCGGCGCCGACGGCAGCTCGGGGACGGTCACGGTCGGCAGCGTACGGCGGGAAAGCGCGGGAACCCTCCCGCCACGCCGTCCCGCCTGGCCCCCCGCCTCGCAGGGGGCGCTCAAGCGGCCGCGTCGACGCGCACCGGCGCGGGCGCGTCGAGCCCCCCGACGACCACCGCGAACCCGCAGGCGACGCACGCCCACTCCGGGCATTCCGCGTGCCCGTCCTCGCACGGCGGCTGCTCGAACAGCTGCTCGCCGCCGCAGGTGGAGCAGTGCCGGACGGTGGTCGGCCGGACGGGGACGGGATTCGCCGCGCTGGTCACGGTGTTCCTCCGGGCGTGCTCGGATCGCTGCGTGGGTGGCGCAGAGGTGGCCTCGTTGCTGAGGTGACGGTGGCACGGAGCACCGACAGAAATCGGCAAGCGGGCGGGCGTGTCGAGCATTCGGGCCTTGTGGCGCGCGGGCCGGGGCGCCGCGCGTGGCACGATCGGGCGTCGTGACCGCAGCACCGACGCCCCCGCCGACGCCGTCACCGACGCCTGCCGACCGCGTCGCCGACTCCGCCTTTCTGCGCGCCTGCCACCGGCGGCCGGTCCCGTTCACCCCCGTCTGGTTCATGCGTCAGGCCGGCCGCTCGCTCCCCGAGTACCGACGGCTGCGGGAGGGCGTCCCGATGCTCGAGGCCTGCCGCCGCCCCGAGCTCATCACCGAGATCACCCTGCAACCGGTCCGCCGGTACGGCGTCGATGCCGCGATCCTGTTCAGCGACATCGTCGTGCCCCTGGCCGCGATCGGGCTCGACATCACCATCGAGCCCGGCATCGGGCCGGTCGTCGCGACCCCGGTCCGCGACTCCGCCGACGTGCTGCGGCTGCGCCCCCTCGAGCCCCCGGACGTCTCCTACGTCACCGACGCGGTCTGCGCGCTCGTCGCCGCCCTCGGCCCGACCCCGCTCATCGGTTTCGCCGGCGCGCCGTTCACGCTCGCGTCGTACCTCGTCGAGGGCGGCCCGTCGCGCACTCACGAGCGCACCAAGACGCTCATGTACCGCGAACCCGCGGTCTGGCACTCCCTGCTCGACCGGCTGGCCGGGATCACGGCCGCGTTCCTGCGCGTCCAGGTCGACGCAGGGGCGGCGGCGGTGCAGCTGTTCGACTCCTGGGCCGGCGCGCTGAGTCCGGAGGACTACGAGACGTTCGTCCGGCCGCACAGCACGAGGGCGCTCGCGGGCCTCGGCGTGCCCCGCATTCACTTCGGGGTGGGGACCGGCGAGCTGCTCGCCGCGATGGGGCAGGCCGGCGCGGAGGTCGTCGGCGTGGACTGGCGGGTGCCGCTGGACCGCGCGGTGCGTCGGGTCGGACCCGGCCGCGCCGTACAGGGCAACCTCGACCCGGCCGCGGTGTTCGCGCCCCCCGAGGCGCTCGCCGCCCGGGTCCGCGACGTCCTCGCCCGCGGCCGGACGGCCGAGGGGCACGTGTTCAATCTCGGCCACGGGGTGCTCCCGGACACCGATCCCGGCGCGCTCGCCCGTGTCGTCGACCTCGTCCACACGGCATCCGCGCGCTGACTCTGCCATCCTCTGCGCGCGATGGACATCGGAACGGGCGACCAGCGGGCGACGGGGCAGGCAGCGGGGGCGGGGCCGAGCGCGCAGCCGGTGGTCCCCGGCGCCTACCTCGCCCTCGCCCTCGCGTTCCTCGGCTTCACCGTCAACTTCTGGGCGTGGGCCCTGCTCAGCCCGCTGGCCCCCCGCTTCAAGGACGCGCTCGGCCTCACCCCGCTCGAGGCCTCGGTGATGGTCGCCGTCCCTGTGATCATCGGGTCGCTGGGGCGCATCCCGCTGGGCGCGCTCACCGACCGCTACGGCGGGAAGCTCATGTTCGCGCTGGTGTCGTACGTCGCGATCGCCCCCGTTGCGTTCCTGGCATTCGCGGACACGTACCTCGCGCTGCTCGCCGGCGGGTTCGTGCTCGGCATCGCCGGCGCGTCGTTCGCCGTCGGCGTGCCCTACGTCAACGGCTTCTTCCCCCCGGCCCGGCGCGGGCTGGCGCTGGGCATCTTCGGGATGGGCAACGTCGGCACCGCGGTGTCGACGTTCCTCACCCCGCGCATTACCGACGCCTCCAGCCGGGCCGTGGCGTTCCTGCTCGTCGCGGCCCTGCTCGCGCTCATCGGGACCGCGTTCCTGCTCGTCGGCCCCGAGGTCCCGGGCCGCGCCCCCGCGGCGACCCCGTTCCTCGCCCGGTTCGCCGCGGCGCTGCGCAACGGCGTCGCCCAGGACCTGTCGCTGATCTACGCGATCACCTTCGGCGGGTTCGTCGCCTTCGGCGCCTACCTGCCGCTCTACCTCAAGACCGTCTACGGGCTGTCGACGACGGGGGCGGCGAGCCGGGCGGCCGGGTTCGTGCTGCTCGCAACCGTGGCCCGCCCGGTCGGTGGGTGGCTCGCCGACCGGTTCACCGCCGTGCCGGTGCTCATTGCGGCGCTCGCGGTCGTCGCCCTCGCCGCGATCGCGGCGAGCTTCGAACCCTCCCTCGGGGTCGCGGCGGTGTTCTTCCTGACCATGGCCGCGGCGCTCGGGGTCGGCAACGGCGCGGTCTTCGCGCTCGTCGGCGTGGCCGTCCCGCCGCCGCAGGTCGGCAGCGTCACCGGGGTGGTCGGCGCGGCGGGCGGGCTCGGCGGGTTCCTCCCGCCGATCGTGATGGGGGCGGTGTACGGCGGGACGGGGTCGTACGCCATCGGGCTCATGCTGCTGTCCGACGTGGCGCTCGCGGGTCTCGTCTACGTCGCGCTCAAGATCCGGCCGTACGTCCGCGCTCGGGCCGTGCCGGAACGCGCCCGATAGCCTCGGGCCGTGGCCCCCTCCGTCCCCTGCGTCGCCGTCGTCGGGGGCGGGATCGCGGGGCTCGCCGCGGCGCACCGTCTCGTCCGCGAGTTCGGGATGCGCGTCACCGTGTTCGAGGCGGGTGCGCGGGTCGGCGGCAAGCTGCGCACCTCCGCGGTCGCCGGGGTCCCGGTCGACGAGGCGGCGGAGCTGTTCCTCGCGCGGCGGCCCGAGGCGGTCGCGTTGGCGCGGGCGGTGGGGCTGGGGGCCGACCTGGTGGCGCCGCGGACGACCAGCGCCTGGCTGTGGACCCGGGGGAGGCTGCGCCCGCTGCCCCGCGGCACCGTGCTCGGGGTCCCGGCCGACCTGGGGTCGTTCCTGCGCAGCGGGGTGCTGTCGGCGCCGGGCGCGGCCCGGCTGCTCACCGATCTCGTGCGTCCACCGACCCCGCTCACCGGCGACGTCGCGGTGGGGGACTACGTGGCCCGGCGGCTGGGCCGCGAGGCGGTCGACCGGCTCGTCGACCCGCTGCTCGGCGGGGTCTACGCGGGGCGGGCCTCCGACCTGTCGCTGGACGCCACGGCGCCGCAACTGTCGGCCGCCGTACGCCGTTCTCGGTCGCTGTTGCGCGCCGCGCGCAGCGTTCGGCGCGCCACCCCGGCGAACCCGGGCCCCGTGTTCCTGACCGTGCGCGGCGGGCTCGGCCGGTTCGCGGCCACGGTCGCCGCGGCCTCCGGCGCGACGATCAGGACCGGCGCGACCATCCGCTCGCTGCAGCGCGGCACCGACGGCTGGCGGCTCGTCGTCGGCTCCGCCGCCGATCCACGAGAGGTCACCGCGGACGCCGTGGTGCTCGCACTGCCGCCGGCGCCCGCCGCGCGCCTGCTCGCCGGCGTCGCACCCGGCGCGGCGGCCGCCCTGCAAGAGATCACGACGGCGAGCGTGGCCCTGGTGACCCTGGCGTACCCCCGCGCGCAGGTCGCCGGACTGCCCCCGGGCAGCGGCTGGCTCGTTCCCGCGGTCGAGGGCCGGCTGACCAAGGCGGTCACGCTGGTGACGGCGAAGTGGCCCCACCTCGGCGGGGACCCCGTCGTGGTGCGCGCCTCGTTCGGCCGCCACGGGGCGGCGCACGACCTGCACCGCGACGACGGGGAGCTGGTCGAGGCCGCCCGGCGCGACCTCGCCGCCGCGGTCGGGCTGTCCGCCGCACCGGTCGACGCGCGCGTCACGCGGTGGGGCGGGGCGCTGCCGCAGTACGCGGTCGGGCACCGCGACCGGGTATCCCGTGTGCGGGCTGCGGTCGCGGACCTGCCCGGGCTCGCGGTGTGCGGAGCGACGTACGACGGCATCGGGATCGCCGCGTGCATCGGCTCCGCGACGCGAGCCGCGGCCCAGGTCGCGGACGCGCTGCGGCAGGCGGGACAATCGAGCCATGTCTGACGGCAAGCGCGCGCGGGAGCTCAACGACGAGATCCGGTACACGATGTACGCCGTGTTCCGGGAGCGGACGGACGCGGCCCGGCTCCCCGACTCCGACCGCGACGGGGTCGCCCGCGAGGTGGAGGACCTGTTCGACGCCGCGCGGGCGAAGGGCGTCGAGACCCGGGGGTGCTACGACGTCGCCGGCTTCCGGGCCGACGCGGACGTCCTGTTCTGGTGGGTCGCGGAACGCCCTGACGACCTGCAGGAGCAGTACGCCCGGTTCCGGCACACCCGGCTGGGGCGGGCGACCACGCCGGTGTGGTCCGTCGTCGCGCTGCACCGCCCCGCCGAGTTCAACAAGAGCCACCTGCCCGCTTACCTCGTCGGCGAGCAGCCGCTGCGGTACGTGTGCGCGTACCCGTTCGTGCGCAGCCACGAGTGGTACCTGCTCGACCCCGACGAGCGCCGCGACCTGCTCGCCGAGCACGGCCGGATGGCGCGCGAGTTTCCGGACGTGCGCACCAACACCGCCGCGGCGTTCGCGCTCGGCGACTACGAGTGGGTGCTCGCGTTCGAGTCCGACGAGCTGCACCGCATCGTCGACCTCATGAGGCACCTGCGCGGCGCGCGGGCGCGGCTGCACACCCGGCTCGAGGTGCCCTTCTACACCGGGGCGCGCAAGCCGGTCGGCGATCTGGTGGCCGCGCTCCCGTAGCGCTTCGCCCGGCGCGGCTTCGCGGTCGGGGACTTCCGCGCGCGCCGGCGTGAACAAGGTCCTCGACTACGCGGCGTCACGACCGCCTCTAATCCCGTGTCGGGGGTCGGGTGACGGAGGCGACCGGGGGAACGATGGCGACGACAACGGGCGGGCTCGTCCCCGCGACCCATGACCAGTCGCGAGGTGCTCGAACTGCTGCTGGTCCGGACCTACGCGGAGGCGGACGCGCTGCAGGCCGAGGCGGAGAGCGCGCGCGAGCACGGGGCGGTGCGCGCGGCGAAGCTCCGGGCGGTTCGCGCCGCGCACCTGCGTGCGCAGGCGCGCGACATCGGCGGGGCACCTCAACTGACCACCGACGCGGTCACGAGCCGGCGCGCGGCTCCAGCGTCAGGCATATCGAGTTGATGCAGTACCGGTCGCCCGTGGGTGTCTGTGGCGCGTCGTCGAACACGTGGCCGAGGTGGCTGCCGCAGGCCCGGCAGCGCACCTCGGTGCGCACCATGCCGAAGCTGCGGTCGGGTAGCAGCTCGACCGCGTCGCTGTCGGTCGGCGCGAAGAACGACGGCCATCCGCAGTGCGAGTCGAACTTCGTGTCGGAGCGGAACAGCTCGGCCCCGCACGCCCGGCAGCGGTAGACCCCCTCGGTCTTCGTGGCCAGGTACTCCCCGCTCCCCGGAGGCTCGGTGCCGCCGCGGCGCAGAACGGCGTACTCCTCCGGCGACAGCTGCGCGCGCCACTCGTCCTCGGACTTCGCGATCCGGTCGGGCATGCCCCGATCGTCGCACCGGTCACGTGCCGCGACCAGCCCGCCCGGGCCCCGCCCTACGGTGCCGTTGATCAACGAACCTGATCAAAGTGGCTGCGAGAAAGCGACAATTCGGGCGCGAAAAGGTGCTGTCGATCAGCAACGATGATCAACAGCACCCGGCGGCGACCCGCGGGAAGGGTTAGGGTCCCGGGATGGCCTCGCCGTACGTCGACGTCCCGGTGGGGGAGCGGACCGTCCGGGTCACCAACCCCGACAAGGTCTACTTCCGGGCCCGCGGCGAGACCAAGCTCGACCTGGTCACCTACTACGTGTCGGTCGGGGACGGGATCGTCCGGGCGCTCTACGAGCGGCCGTGCACGCTCAAGCGCCACCCGGACGGCGCCGAGGGCGAGGCGATCTACCAGAAGCGGGTGCCGGAGCGGCGGCCGCCGTGGGTCGAGTCGGTGCGGGTCACGTTCCCGAGCGGCCGGCACGCCGACGAGCTGTGCGTGACCGAGGTGGCCGCGGTCGCGTGGGCCGCGAACCTCGGGACGCTGGACTTCCACCCGTGGCCGTCGCGCCGGCGGGACGTGGAGCACCCGGACGAGCTGCGCATCGATCTCGACCCGCAGCCGGGCACCGGGCTCCGCGAGGCCAAGCAGGTGGCCGCGGTGGTGCGGGACCTGCTGGCCGACGTCGGCTACACGGGGTACCCGAAGACGTCCGGCAACCGCGGGATCCACGTCGCGGTGCGGATCGAGCCGCGGTGGGGCTTTCGAGAGGTACGCCGCGCCGCCCTGGCGTTCGCGCGCGAGGTGGAGCGGCGTGCTCCCCGGTTGGTGACGACCGCGTGGTGGAAGGAGGAGCGCGGCGCCAAGGTGTTCGTCGACTACAACCAGAACGCGCGCGACCGCACCATCGCCTCCGCCTACTCGGTGCGCGCGCGGCCGGACGCCACCGTCTCCGCTCCCGTGGAGTGGGACGAGCTGCCGGACGTGACCGCCGAGGACTTCACGATCGCCAGGATGCCCGCCCGGTTCGCCGCCCGCGGCGACGTCCACCGCGCGATCGACGACGTCGCGTTCACGCTGGACCCGCTGGTGGAGATGGCGGAGCGCGACGAGCGGGAGCGCGGGCTCGGCGAGGCGCCGTACCCCCCGCACTTCCCGAAGATGGCCGGTGAGCTCGCGCGGGTGCAACCCTCCCGGGCCCGGCGCCCGCGCTACGAACCCCCGGCGGAAGACCCGAGCACCTCCGCCAGGTCGTAGCGGACCGGCTCCTCCAGCTGCTCGTACGTGCAACTGCGCGGGTCGCGGTCCGGGCGCCAGCGGCGGAACTGCGCTGTGTGGCGGAACCGGGCCCCGTCCGCGGCACCGTCCGCCCGGGCCCCTTCCATGTGGTCGTAGCCCACCTCGACGACGAGCTCGGGTCGCAGCGGCAGCCAGGACAGGTCCTTGCCCGCGTTCCACCGCGACTGCGCGCCCGGCATGCGGTCGGTCGCCGACTCGCCGGCCCCGCTCGCCCATCCGACCCACGGGTGACGGTCGACCGAGTCCATGCGGTACGGCGCCAGCTCGTCGACCAGCTCCCGCCGGCGCGCCATCGGGAACGAGGCGGCGACGCCGACGTGCTGGAGGTGCCCCGCGGCGTCGTACAGCCCGAGCAGCAGCGACCCGACCACGGGACCGCTCTTGTGCCAGCGGAACCCGGCGACCACGCAGTCCGCGGTGCGTTCATGCTTGACCTTGAACATCACGCGTTCGTCGGGGCGGTACGCCGCGGACAGTGGCTTGGCGACCACGCCGTCGAGCCCCGCGCCCTCGAACTCGGCGAACCACCGCTGCGCCACCCGGAAGTCCTCCGTCGCGGGGGTGAGGTGGACCGGCGGGTCGGCGTCGGCGAGTGCCCGGACCAGCGCCGCGCGCCGCTGCGCGAACGGCGCGTCGAGCAGCGACGTGTCGTCCAACGCGAGCAGGTCGAAGGCGACGAACCGGGCCGGGGTCTCCGCGGCCAGCCGGCGCACCCGGGAGGCCGCGGGGTGGATGCGCTGCAGCAACGCGTCGAAGTCGAGCCGGTTCCCGACCGGAACGACGATCTCCCCGTCGACGACGCAGCGCGGCGGCAGCTGCGC
>DATGDX010000004.1:0-12492 GCA_035310665.1 Mycobacteriales bacterium
CGCCGGTGAACACGACTGGGACGTCGCCGTCGAGGACGAGGTCGACGAAGTACGCCGACTCCTCCATGGTGTCCGTGCCGTGGGTGACCACGACCCCGGCGACCGCCTCGGTGGTCGCGGCGGTCACGACGCGCCGCGCCAGGGCGACGAGGTGAGGGAACGCGAGCCGGTAGCCCGCGATGAGGAAGATCTCCTCGATGTCGACGCGCGCGTCCACGTCGACTGCGAGCCCGGCGAACAGGTCCCCGCCGTGCTCGCTGGCGACGACCCCATCCGTGGTACGCCGGGAGGCGATCGTGCCCCCGGTCGTCAGCACCCGCACCGACCGCTGCACCGGGTACACGGTACGCCCGCGACGCTGCCCACGCGATCGCCCGGCGCCCGGCCCCGCGTCTTGCGAGAATGGTCCCCGCACCTGCCTCCCGGGACGTCGACCCGCGTGGGACCGGCATCGCGCGGACCACGAGTGAGCGGACCCGTTCGAGTGACTCGAGACACGGGCCGGCGGCGCCCGCCCCCCATGCCCCCACCCGCGCGCCGGCCGGGCGACGCCGCTCCCCGTGCCGCCCACCGACCTGTTCACCACGCACCGCGGCGCGGTGGCGTTCGCCGACGTCACCCCACTGCCCCAACGTGCTGCTCGGCTCGTCCGCGACGATTCCGACGCGGGCACCGCGTGCGTGCTCACCCGCACGCTCTTCGAGAGGAAGGACGACCTGGTCCGGGCGAACGCCGCCGCCGCGGGGATCGACCTGCGCGGGGCGCGCGACACTGCGCCGGTGCCGCTGCACCGCGGCTCCGCGGCCGCGCTCGACGCGCTCAGCGCGCGGTGAGCCTCTTGTGCGCGGGGCGGTAGCGCGTGTCCGCCCGCGAGGTGGTGGTCCTCGGCGCCGCGTCCCAGGCACCGACGCGGCAGCGCAACCACAACGGCTGCCTGCTGCGCTGGGACGGCGAGGGGCTGCTGTTCGACCCCGGCGAGGGCGCGCAGCGGCAGATGCTGCTCGCCGGGGTCGCGGCGGGCGACGTGACGCGCATCTGCGTGACGCACTTCCACGGGGACCACTGCCTGGGCCTGCCCGGCGTGGTGCAGCGGCTCTCGCTCGACCGGGTCACGCACCCGGTGCCGGTGCACTTCCCGGGCAGCGGCGCGGAGTTCTTCGGCCGGCTGCGCCACGCGTCCGCGTTCCACGAGGTGACCCCGCTCGTGCCGTCCCCGGTCGCCGCCGACGGCGCCGTCGCGGTCACCGAGGGGTTCACGCTGTCCGCCGCCCGGCTCGCGCACCCCGTGGAGACGTACGGCTATCGGCTCGCCGAGCCGGACGGGCGACGCATGCTCCCCGACCGGTTGGCCGCGCACGGGATCGCCGGCCCCGACGTGGGACGGCTGCTGCGCGACGGCTCGCTGCGCGGCGTCCGGCTCGACGACGTGAGCGCGTCCCGCCGCGGGCAGGTCGTCGCGTTCGTCATGGACACCGCGCTGTGCGCCGCCCCGGTCGCGCTCGCCCACGACGCCGACCTGCTCGTGATCGAGGCGACGTTCCTGCACCGGGACGCCGCGCTCGCGCGGGACTACGGGCACCTCACCGCGCGGGAGGCCGCGACCGTGGCGGCCGAGGCGGGGGTCCGCCGGCTGGTGCTCACGCACTTCTCGCAGCGGTACGACGACGCGCGGGCGTTCGGCGCCGAGGCGGCGGCGGTGTACGACGGCGAGCTCGTGGTGGCCCACGACCTGCTCCGGGTGCCGGTCCCCCGCCGCCGGGTGCCGTAGGACCGGGTCGCCGAGTCCCCCGCCCGCCGTGGTGATCGTCGTGTGACCCCTGCACGATCCCCGCGCTCGCTGCGCCACACGACGATCACCACGACCCGGACGACCGGGCGGCGGCGGGGGGCGTGCGCTCCGGAGAACCGGGACGTGCTCGGCGTACGCCGGACACCGCGGGACCGCGCACCGCGGAATGCCCCAGCATGGACGTCGTGCTGCCGACCCTCGACACCCCGCGGCTGCTGCTGCGCCCGTTCAGCGAGGACGACCTCGACGGCTACGCGGTCGTCGTGGGTGACGACGAGGTGTGCCGCTACCTCGGGCACCCGCCGCGCAGCCGGGAAGACGCGTGGCGCGACCTCGCGTTTTTTCTCGGGCACGGCGTGTTGCGGAGGTGGACCGTGAACGCGGTGGTGGGCAAGGCGAGCGGGCGCCTGCTCGGCCGGTGCGGGCTCTACCGGCCGGAGGGCTGGCCGGGACTCGAGGTCGGCTGGACCCTGGCGCGTGCCGAGTGGGGCAGGGGCTACGCGACCGAGGCGGCGGCCGCCTGGCGCGACTGGGCGTTCCGGACGCTCGACCTCGCCGAGCTGGTGTCGGTGGTGCACGTGGACAACGTGCGGTCCGCCCGCGTCGCGCGGCGGATCGGGCACCGGCGACTACGCGAGATCGAGGTCCGCGGGCACCCGTGCGTGCTGTGGGGACAGACCCGCGCCGACTGGACCGCCGAGCACGGATGACCGCCTGCTCCTCGGGGAAGGGACGGGCGCGTCGCACCAGCACGACCGAGATCACGACGAGGAGGCCGAGATGGGCAGCGCCCACACCCCCGCCGACGACATCGTCTACGACCTGATCAGCATCCAGTACCACGCGCTGCACGGCGCGCAGACCTACGCGAAGTACATCGAGGACGCGGAGGGCCACCCCGACGTGCAGGAGTTCATCCGGCAGGTGCAGGAGCAGGACGGCGAGCGCGCGATCCGCTGCCACCAGCTGCTGCGCGAGCTCACGAAGGATCACGGCATCGGCTGACGGCGCGCCGCGCCGGGGGTTGCCGTTGATCACCGAAGCTGATCGAATGGCCGCCCGAGGCGGACAATTCGGGCGCGAAATGGTGCCGTCGATCAGCAACGGTGATCACCGGCACCTCGGACGGCGGCGCGTGCACCGCGCCCGCGTGGGTTCCGGCTATACGGGTCGGGACCCCGGCCCTACGCTCCACCCAGCGCTGTGATCCTGAGGAGGCCGGTCAGAGATGCTCATCCGTGACGTGCTGCGACGCAAGGGCAGCTTCGTGGCCACGGTCCCGCCGGAAACGACGGTCGCCCGGCTTCTCACTGCCCTCGCCGAACACAACGTCGGCGCCCTCGTGGTGTCCTCGGACGGCGTCACGGTGGACGGCATCGCCTCGGAACGCGACGTCGTCCGCGCGCTGTGCACCCACGGACCCGAGCTGTTCGGCGCCCCTGTCACGGCGATCATGACCAGTGACGTCACCGTGGCCGCGCCGAGCGACAGCGTCGAGCGGCTCATGCGGCTGATGACCGAGCAGCGGATCCGGCACGTTCCCGTGCTCGAAGGCGGCCGGCTCAGCGGCATCATCAGCATCGGTGACGTGGTGAAGAGCCGCATCGACGAGCTGGAGGTCGAGCGGGAGAGCCTGATCGGGTACATCCGGTCCGGCGGCTGACCGAGCGCGCGGAGGGACTCAGGCCACGCTCCCCGGGCGGCCGCCGTCGGCCACGACGGGGTGGCCGGCGGCGGCCCATGCCCGCATCCCCCCCGCCAGGTTGACCGCGGTCCGCCCCGTCCGCGCCAGCAGCGCGGCGGCGGCCGCGGATCGGTTCCCCGAGCGGCAGATCACCACCACGGGTCGGTCGGTAGGCAGCTCCGCGAGCCGGCCCGGCAGCGCAGCGAGAGGGATGTGCCGGGCGCCCGGCGCCCGCCCGGCCTGCCACTCCCACGCATCGCGGACGTCGAGGAGCACCGCGCCCGCGGACAGCAATCGCTCGGCCTCCGCGACGTCGACGTCCCGGTAGCGCCGGGAGAAGGTGGCGCGCCACGCGCCGGGCAGGTCCACGTCTGCTGCTCCTCACGCGACAGGTCCCCCTGCGACAGGTTCCCCGGACAGCCGACCGCAGGCAGGTCCCCTGACTCCCCGCTCACGCCGCCCGCGAGCACCGAGGCCGAGGGCCGAGCACCGAGGCCCAGGCCGAGCACCGAGGCCGAGGGCCGAGGGCCGAACAAGGTCCCCCCGGTCGCCGAGAACGGGGACCGGGGG
This sequence comes from Mycobacteriales bacterium, assembly GCA_035310665.1. Classification (GTDB taxonomy): domain Bacteria; phylum Actinomycetota; class Actinomycetes; order DATGDX01; family DATGDX01; genus DATGDX01. The sequence goes on from DATGDX010000004.1 coordinate 4,044, forward strand.
GACCTGCGTGCCTGAGTCCGGGGCTACCCGGAACTAGCCCACGTGCCGGTGGACGTCCTCCGCCTGCGAGGGGCCGGGCACGACCTCGGAGACCCACGGGCCGTCGCCGGACGGGTCGAGGACACCCTCCTCGATGAACGTGTAGCGACCGCCGAGCATCCGCTCCGCCAGATTGCGGTCGACGGCGTCCGTGTTGCGCCACAACCGGTCGAACAGCGTCTCGATGCGCACCCGGGACTGCCGGCAGAACACGTCGGCGAGCTCGGCCGCCGCGTCGGCGTGCGGCACGCCGTCGTCCATGAACATCCGCGCCCGTACGCAGACCGCGCTCATCGCGAACAGCTCGGCACCGATGTCGACGATCCGGCCGAGGAAGCCCTGCCGGTGCTCGAGGCCGCCCTGCCACCGTGACATGCCGTAGAAGGTGGACCGGGCCAGCTTGCGGGCGGTGCGCTCGATGAAGCGCAGGTGCACCGCGAGCGGGCCGAAGTCGGCGTACGCCCCCGGCTCCATCCCCTTGCCGACCGCCAGCGTCGGCAGCCACCGCGCGTAGAACTTGCCGGCGTTCGCCGCCGCCTTGGCCTTGGTGCCCAGCGTCGCCTCGGGGTCGATGATCTCTCCGGCGACCGAGAGGTGCTGGTCCACCGCCTCACGGGCGATGAACAGCCGCATGATCTCGCTGGACCCCTCGAAGATCCGGTTGATGCGCAGGTCGCGGAACATCTGCTCCGCGGGAACGGCCCGCTCGCCGCGGGCGGCGAGCGACGCGGCGGTCTCGTACCCCCGCCCGCCGCGGATCTGCACCAACTCGTCCGCGACCAGGCAGGCCATCTCCGACGCCCACAGCTTCGCCAGCGCCGCCTCGATGCGGATGTCGTTGCGTTCCTCGTCGGCAAGGTGGCTCGCGAGGTCGTTGACGGCGTCGAGCGCGAACGCGGTGGCCGCGATGAAGGAAATCTTGGTCGAGACCGCCTCGTGCCGGCCGATCGGGCGGCCCCACTGCACCCGCACCGCCGACCACTCACGCACGATCTTGGTCGCCCACTTCGCCGACCCGGCGCACATGGCAGGCAGCGACAGGCGCCCGGTGTTCAGCGTGGCCAGCGCGATTTTCAGGCCCTGGCCCTCCTTGCCCAGCCGGTTGGCCGCCGGCACCCGAACGTTGTACAGCCGGGTGACGCCGTTCTCGATCCCGCGCAGGCCCATGAACTCGTTGCGGCGCTCGACCGTGATGCCGGGCGAGGACGCGTCGACCACGAACGCGGTGATGCCACCCCGGTGGCCCTCCGACTTGGGTACGGCGGCCATCACGACGAGCAGGTCGGCGATGACGCCGTTGGTCGTCCACAGCTTGACCCCATTGAGGACGTAGTCGTCCCCGTCGGGCACCGCGATCGTGCGCAGCCGCGCCGGGTCGCTGCCGACGTCCGGCTCGGTCAGCAGGAACGCGCTGATCTGCCCGGCCGCGCATCGGGGCAGGAACTCCCGCTTCTGCTCGGCGCTGCCGAACATCTTCACCGGCTGCGGCACGCCGATCGACTGGTGGGCGCTGAGCAGCGCGCCGAGCGACGGGTGCGCCGAGGCGGCGAGCTCGAGCGCGCGGTTGTACGACACCTGGGACAGGCCCAACCCGCCGTACTCCCTGGGGATCTTCATGCCGAAGGCACCGAGCTCCCGCAGACCCTTGACGACCGTGTCCGGGATCCGCGCGTCACGTTCGATGACCAGCGGGTCGACCTCGGCCTCGAGGAACCGGCGCAGCGGGCCCAGGAACGCGTCCTCGTCCGCCTGCGCGGCCTCGTGCTGCCGGGGATGCGGGTGGATCAGCTCGAGGCGGAACCGGCCAAGGAACAGTTCCTTGCCGAAGCTCGGCTGGCGCCACTCGCTCTCCCGCGCCTCCTCGGCGACGCGTCGGGCCTCTTGCTCGGTGACCTGCGTCATCACACTCCCCTTCCCGGGTGCCCACGTCAGTGAAATGAGCCGACACGGAAGCCCGGTGCGCGTCACCGTGACCTCTCCGGCCTGCCGGAACTATACCCACCAGTAGCCTTACCAGCCAGTAGGGCTACCGATCGGTAGCAAAGCGCTCGATCCGCGCCACCCGGTCGGGCGGTCGGTCGGGGGCCTCGGCCGCCGCGTCGGCGGAGCCCTAGCCTGCGGCGCGAGGGGGGCCGGTCGGCGGAGGTGGTGGTGCGGGTCCTGTTGGTGTGCGGGGACGCGCGGCCGTGGTTGGACGGCGTCGCGGACTACGTGACGCGGCTCGCCGCGCACCTTCCGGCGTACGACGTGGAGCCCCTGATCGGCGCGGTCGGTGAGGTCGCGCCGCACGCATATCGCCTCGCCCCACGCTGGACCCTGGGCGGCACCGTCGTCGCCGGGCGCGCGATCCGTCGCCTGCGCCCGGCGATCCTGCACGTGCAGTTCGCCCCGTCCGCGTTCCGGTTCGACGGCTCGGTGGGCCTGCTCCCGCTCGTCCTCGGCCGCGCGGTGCCGCTGGTCACGACGGTGCACGAGTACGGCTGGTGGACGTGGCTGCCCCACGTGCCCGCGCCGGCCTACGAGCGGCTGCAGCGACGCGGCTGGTGGGACCGCGAAACCGGGCTGCTCGTTCCGCGCAGCCGCCGGGTGCTCGTTACCAACCCGGCGGCCCGCGACGCGCTGCACCGGCGGTTCGCTGGGCGGGTCGAGCCCGTCCAGATCCCGATCGGGCCGAACGTGGAACCCGCGGGGCTCGACCGGGCGCCGGCCGGGAAGCAGGCCCGGGAGCAGGCACGGGAGGACGTACGCCGGCACCTGGGCCTCCCGCCGGACGCCACCCTGCTGGTGTTCTTCGGGTTCGTGCACCCGGTCAAGGGCGTGCGCTACCTCGTCGACGCGCTCGCCCGGCTGCGCCGCGACCGGCGGGACCTGCACCTCGTCGTCGCCGGGGGGTTCGAGTCCCTCGCGCTGCCCGGCCCGCAGGCGCGCGCGTTCGAGAGCGAACTGCGGGATCACGTCGCGGCGGCGGGGATGGACGCACACGTCACGATCACCGGCTTCCGGCCCGCGGCCGAGGTGTCCCGGCTGCTGTCCGCGAGCGACGTCGCCGTGCTGCCGTTCACCGCCGGTGTGACGACGAAGAGCGGCGCGCTGCTCGCCGTGCTCGCGCACGGGCTGCCCACCGTCGTCACCCGCCCGCCGGTCGGCGACCCCGAGCTCGTCGACGGCGGGTCGTGCGTGCTCGTGGACCGGGTGCGCGACGCGGACGCGCTCGTGACGGCGCTGCGCCGCGTGCTGGACGACCCCGGCCTGCGGGCCTGCGTCGCGGCCGGCGGGCGAGCGCTGGCGGACCGGCACGGGTGGGCCGCGATCGCGGCCCGGCACGCGCAGGTCTACCGGGAGGTGCTCCGGGAGGTGGCCCGGGAGGTGGCTGATGGCTGAGCCGGTCCGCTCGATCCTTTTCGTGGAGTTCATGGGCGGCATCGGAGACCTGCTGCTGGCCCTCCCGGCGATTCACGCGCTGGCCCGCACCCACCCGGCAGCGCACCTGCGCGTGCTCACGCTCTCCCCCGGGCACGTCCTGCTCGCGCGCGACCCGCACGTGGCCGAGGTGGTCCCGCAGGCGTCGACGGACGGGCCGGCGCTGCACGACGCGGTCGTGCGCCAGCTCGCGCGCGGGCGCCCGGACCTCGCGGTGACCACGAACCGCAGCCACGGGGTGCCGGCGCTGCTCGAGCGAGCGGCCCGCCGCGCGGTCACCAACCTGTGGCGCGCCCCGCCCCCGGACGAGCTGGTCGACCTGCGCTACCTGCGGCTGCTCGCCGCCGAGGGCGTGATCGACCCGGCGTACGCCGCCCTGCCCCCGCGGGTCGTCCTCGACCCCGACGAAGTCGCCGCCGCTCGACCACGCATCGCGGCGCTGCCGCACCCGCCCGCGGTGCTGCTCCCCGACGCGGGGATGGCGGTGAAACGCTGGCCGCTGGCGCACTGGACGAGGCTGGTGTCCCGGCTGGCCGCCGCCGGCTGGAGCCCGGCGGTGCTCACCCTGCACGACGAGCTCGCCGAGCCGCTGGTGCGCGCCGGCGCGCCGCGGTTGCCCATCGCCGACCTGCGCTCCGCCGCCGCGACGTTCGCCGCCGCGGCGGAGCGCAGCGGCGTAGCGGTCGGCGGGGACACCGGCCCGGCGCGGCTCGCGACCGCGGCAGGGCTGCGCCTGGTCGGCCTGTTCGGGCCGACGCTGGGCGTGCGCTACGGCGTGCGGCCGCGGCTCGGCGTCAACCTCCAGGGGCTGCCCGGCTGCCCGGAGCGGCGCCCGTCGGCGATCACCGAGCAGGTGTGCTGGTGGTCGGCGGACTGCCCGCTGTCCCCGGCGGGTCCGGCGTGCATGGCCGACCTCGGGGTCGAGGCGGTGGCAGCGGCGGTCGGGTGAGGGGACGCGGGTGCGGTCGGGTGAGGGGCGGCTGGCACGCTGGAGACCCGACGGACGACCAGGGGCGGAAGGCATGACCGCTGCGACCGTGATCCCACGTCTGCTCGACGAGCTGCCGATCCCGACCGACGGCACGCTGAGCCGCACGCTCTACCAGGACGACGTCCTCCGCCTCGTCGGGTTCGCCTTCGCCGAGGGCCAGGAACTCACCGAGCACTCCTCGGCGCTCTCCGTCGTCATCCAGGTGCTGCGTGGGCGGCTCTTCCTCCGCCTCGGCGAGGAGGAGACCGAGCTCACGCCCGGTGGCTGGGTGCACATGCCGCCGCGGCTGCCGCACGCGGTGCGCGCGCTCGAGCCCACGGTGATGCTCCTCACCATGGTCACCGCCGGCCACGACGGCTGACGCGCGGCCACCGCGGGCTCTCCCGGGGATCAGCGCACGGTGCCGCGACCCGGTTCCTCCGCCGACGCCTGGACGTAGACGATGCGGTCCCCCGGCTGGAGCACGGCGGCGGGGTCGTCGTAGCGCAGCCGGCGGGCGGCGCGGACGACGGCGAGGACCGGGACGGGCAGCTCGCGCGGCGCCTGCCCGACCTCGTCGGCCCGCACGTCACGCTCGACAAGGTCGAGGCCGTGGCCGAAGGACAGCAGGTCCTCTACGACGCACACCGTGTCGGGGCTGTCGGTCGCGAGCCCGAGGAGCCGCCCGGCGGTCTCCGAGGAGACGATGACAGAGGTCGCGCCGCTCTGCGCCAGCAACTCCGCGTTCTCGGACTCCCGGACGGCGGCGACGACCGTCACGTGCGGGGCGAGCCGGCGGACGGTGAGCGTGGCGAGCACCGAGGCGTCGTCGCGGTCGAGTGCCACGATGACCGCTTTCGCGCGGGCGACGAGCGCGTCCTCCAGGGCCTCCTGTCTGGTCGCGGACCCGGCGACGGTGACCAGACCCGCCGCGGTCGCCTCGGCGACCCCCCGCGAATCCGCCTCGACGACGACGATCCCCTCGCGGGGCAGGCCCTTGAGCAGGAGCGCGCGTACGGCGTTGCGGCCCTTCGTCCCGTAGCCGAGGACGACGACGTGGTCGTTCAACCGCGACCTCCACCGGACGAGGCGGAACTGCTGCCGGGACCGTTCGGTGAGCGCGAGCAGCGTGGTGCCGACGAGGACGAACACGAACAGCAGGCGCATCGGGGTGACGAACAGCGCGTTGACGAGCCGCGCCTGCGGGGTGACCGGCGTGATGTCGCCGTACCCGGTCGTCGTGAGCGTGACGGTCGTGTAGTAGAGCGCATCGATGACCGACACCTCGCCGTCTCGGCTGTCGCTGTAGTCCTGGCGCTCGAGGAGGACGACGAGCCAGTTGACCAGCACGAGCGCGAGAGCGAAGCCGAAGCGCTGCGCGATCGCGACGACCGGGTTGCCCGGCGGGCGCGACGGCAGGACGACGCCAATGGCGCGGTCGTGGGCCATGACCGCACCGTATTGCCCAAGGGCGGCATCGGCGGGCTGACGAGATTGGCCATTCGATACCGTCGCTTCTCGCCCGGAAGAGGTGATGACACCGTGAGTGGTTCGTCCCGCCCCCCCGTTCCCACCATCGTCGACCAACAGCGCCGGCTCGCCGCGACCCTGCCGTTCGCGGACACCGCCGACTTCGCCGCGACCACACGCGGGTTCCTCGCACCGTTGGACGGGGAGGTGCGCGCCGCCGACGGCCGGGTGGTGTGGAACAACGACTCCTACGGCTTCCTCGGCGGTGAAGCGCCCGACAGCGTCAACCCCAGCCTGTGGCGGCAGTCCACGCTGCTCGCGCGCGCGGGCCTGTACGAGGTCGTGCCCGGCATTTACCAGGTCCGCGGCATCGACCTGTCGGTGATTTCGTTCATCGAGGGTGCCGCCGGGGTCATCGTCATGGACCCGTTGATCAGCACCGAGACCGCGGCCGCGGCGCTGGCCCTCTACCGCCGACACCGCGGTGACCGCCCCGTCACCGGGGTCATCTACACCCACTCGCACCTGGACCACTTCGGCGGAGTGAAGGGTGTGACGACGCAGGAGGACGTCGACGCGGGACGGGTCCCGATCCTGGCGCCGGCGGGCTTCATCGAGCACGCGATCGCGGAGAACGTCTTCGTCGGGACCGCGATGGCCCGCCGCGCGGGATACATGTACGGCGCCGCCCTGGACCGCGGCCCGCGCGGGCAAGTGGGCGCCGGGCTGGGGCAGACCACCTCGTCGGGCACGGTCACCCTCATCCGGCCGACCCTCGACATCGCGGCGACCGGGCAGGAGGAGGTCGTCGACGGGGTGCGGATGGTGTTCCAGATGGCGCCGGGCTCGGAGGCGCCGGCGGAGATGCACTTCTTCCTGCCCGCCCTCCGGGTGCTGTGCCTCGCCGAGAACGCCTCCCACACGTTGCACAACATCCTCACCATCCGCGGCGCGCTCGTGCGCGATGCCCACGCCTGGGCCGGCTACCTCACCGAAGCCCTCGACCTGTTCGGCGGAAAGGCCGAGGTGGCCTTCGGACCGCACCACTGGCCTACCTGGGGCGTTCGGGAGGTGGTGGAGTACCTCGAGCTGCAGCGGGACCTGTACGCGTACCTGCACGACCAGACCGTGCGGATGATCAACCAGGGGTACGTCGGGGCGGAGATCGCCGAGCGGATCCAGCTGCCCCCCGCGCTCGAGGGGGCGTGGCACACGCGCGGCTACTACGGGTCGGTCAGCCACAACGTCAAGGCCATCTACCAGCGGTACCTGGGCTGGTACGACGGCAACCCGGCCCACCTGTGGCAGCACCCGCCGGTCGAGGCCGGCAAGCGGTACGTCGAGTTCATGGGCGGCGCGGACGCGGTGCTCGACAAGGCCCGGGCCTCCTACGAGGCCGGCGACTTCCGCTGGACGGCCGAAGTCGTCAGCCACCTGGTGTTCGCCGAACCAGACCATGCCGGCGCGCGGGAACTGCTCGCCGACACCTTCGAACAGCTCGGCTACGGATCGGAGAACGGCACCTGGCGCTCGGCGTACCTGTCCGGCGCGCACGAGCTGCGGCGCGGCAACTTCGGCACCCCGGCCGCGGCCGCGTCGCCCGATTTGCTCGCCCAGCTCACCCCCACCGAGTTCTTCGACGCTTTGGCGATCCGGGTCGACGGCCCGCGAGCCTGGCACGAACGGCTGAGCATCGACGTCGACCTCACCGACACCGGGCGGCGTTACCAGCTGAGGCTGGCCAACGGCGTCCTCACCTACTCGACCGCCGCGCGGACGCCCGCCGAGGCGACCCTCCGGCTTCCCGCCCAGGCACTGCCCCGGCTCGTGGCCGCGCCGCCGACAGCCGAGACCCTCGCCGAGTTCGGGATCATGATCGACGGTGACGCCAAGGTGCTCGACCGGCTGCTCGCGGTCCTCGACGACCCCGACCCCAACTTCGACATCGTCACACCGTGAGTGCGGACGACGGATCTCCAGCCGACGAGCCGATCACACTGATCAACGTGTTCGAGGTGCCGGCGCAGCAGGTCGGCACCTTCGTCGAGCAATGGCGGGCCCGGGCGGAAATCATGACCAGCGCGCCCGGGTTCCGCGACGCCCGTCTGCACCAGGCGCTCTCCCCGAACGCGCGGTTCCAGTTCGTCAACGTGGCGCACTGGGACAGCCGCGAGGCCTGGGAGGCCGCCCAGGCGAACCCCGAGTTCCGCGCGCGGATCGACGCCCTCGAGGCGGAGGTCCGGGTTGGCGCCAACCCCGCGCTGTACCGCGTGGTGGGCGGCTTCGACCGGCCCCACGAGTAGCCGCTGACCGCTCTCGCGCCGCGGGGTGGGTAGCCGGTCAGCCCCGGCAGAGCACCTCGCCGTGCAGCACCGCGAACCAGCCGTCGTCCCGTGCCGCCCACTCCCCGAACCCCTGCGCGACGGTCGCCAGGTCCTCCCGCGTCCCCAGCTGCCGGTCGACGACCTGGTCGGCCAGCGACGAGGCGGTCATCCGGTCGGCCCACGTCGAGGCCCACCACGCGCGGTCGCCCGGGGACGCGAAGCACCA
>DATGDX010000005.1:0-2832 GCA_035310665.1 Mycobacteriales bacterium
CGGGAGAACCGGGGGCGGCGGTGTCATGCAGGCCCTCGCAGGGCGACCGCATCCGGCCGTCTCCCCGGCTCCCGCCGGGTCCCAACAACGAGCACCCTTCCAGAGCCCGTTGACATGAGGGTGGACCAGTGACCGTGACGGCCCCCCAGGTCAACGCGCTCGTCGAGGTCGTGCTCGCCGACTCCGGTGCCGCCTTCCCCTCCCGGGTCGAGGACGTCGCGGAGGGCGACCTCGTCGTGGCCGGACCGCCGGACGCCGTCACCCGCGACCCCGGATCCGAGGTCTTCGTGTCGTGGGCGGGCCGCGGCGGCGCGTCGCGTGCACGATGCGGTGGGATCTCCCCGCGGTGCGTTCCCGGCGCGACCGGGAGTCGGCGGTGTGCGAGATCCGGTCGCGGCTGGCTCTGGCGGAGGGCGAGGCGGCGGTTCTCGTCCTCTACACGCGACGACCCCCCGGCAGGCACGGCCTGCCCTTGGTGAGCCTGGTCGCCGCCGTCCAGGCGGCCGATGTCCCGTTGCTCGACGCGCTGTGCGTGCACGCCGGTCGCTGGTGGTCCTACCTGTGCACCGACCCGCGGTGCTGCCCGCCGGCCGGGACGCCGCTGCCGGCGCCGACCGAGCCGGGCGGCGCGAGCGGGGTGGCCGCGGCGGCCGTGCTCGCCGGCCGCACCGCGCTGCCCAGCCGCGCGGCCCTGGTCGCCACGCTTCGCCCGGTGGAAGGCGCGGGCCGCGCCGCGATGGACGAGGCGCTGGCGCACCGGCAGGCGGAGCTCGCGACCCGCGTGGCCGCCGGGGCCACCGTGGAGGAGATCCGTGCCGAGTCGGTCCAGCTGTTCCGCACGGCGCTGCGGCGTGCCGCCGACCCCTCCACGCCGCTCGACCCCGCCACCGCCGCCCGGCTGCTGCTCGGCGTGCGCGACGTGCGGGTGCGCGACGAGGTGGTCACCTGGGCGGAGCGCTCAGCCGCGTCGGGCGACGCGCTGCGGTCCCTGCTCACCGACCTCGTCCGCCGAGCCGGGCCGGACACGGTTGCGGCCCCGGCGACCATGCTCGCGTGGGTGGCCTACCAGCAGGGTGACGGTGCGTTCGCCTGGATCGCGCTCGAGCGGGCGCTGGCCGCGGACCCCGGCTACCGGCTCGCCCTGCTCCTCGACACCCTGCTGCGGAACGGCGTGCACCCCCCGGCGCTCAGGGCACGCGCCGAGGCGCCGCCGCCGACGGCGTAGAGGAACACCGCGCGCGCCGGGATTGACGCCGCGCGCCGGGGCGGTCGAGGGTTCGGTCCGTGAGGCCACGGTGGCCCGCCGTCGGCTGCGCCGGGAGGACGCCGTCATGAAGGTCGTCGAAGTCGCGATCGAGCGCCGCGACACCCACGAGCGGATCGAGTTGTCCGACGAGCTGGCCGGTGCGGCCACCGAGCTGTTCCACCGGTTGCCGGGGATCGTCGCGGACGGCCGCGGCCACGGAGAGGTGAGCGAGACGGGCGGCAGCGTGGAGATGCGCGGCGACGTGCTCCGCGAGCTGCTGAGCGGGATCGGGGAGGCGCACGTGCCCGGACGTCCGCGCGCGGTTCCCGAGCACGACCTGGTGGAGCGCATCGACCCGAACGGCACGTACCTGGTCGAGGTCAGCGAGTTCTGACCGGCGACGCTGCCGCGTCAGCGGCCGGCGCGCGAGCCGGGAGTGGGCGCCTCGTCGCCCAGCGCGTGCCGGCGGACCCACTCGTACATCGCGATTCCGGACGCCACGCCCGCGTTGATCGATCGGGTGGAACCGAACTGCGGGATGTGGAGCACCGCGGCGCTCCCCGCGCGCGCCGCACCGGACAGCCCGGGACCCTCCTGGCCGAACAGCAGGACGCAGGACCGTGGCAGCGGCTCGGCCGGCAGCGGACGGGAGCCGGGGAGCAGGTCGATCCCGAGAACCGGGAGCTCCTGCGCGCCGGCCCACGCGAGGAGGTCCTCGACCGTCTCGTGGTGCACGACGGTCTGGTACCGCTCGGTCACCATCGCCCCGCGCCGGTTCCACCGGCGGCGGCCGACGATGTGCACCGCGGCGGCCAGGAACGCGTTCGCGTTGCGCACCACGCTTCCGATGTTCATGTCGTGCTCCCAGTTCTCGACCGCGACGTGGAACGGGTGCCGCCGCCGCTCGAGGTCGGCGACGACGGCCTCCGTGCGCCAGTAGCGGTAGCGATCGACGACGTTGCGGCGGTCGCCGTGCGCCAGCAGCTCCGGGTCCAGGCGTGGGTCGTCCGGCCACGGCGGCGGGTGCGGGCCGACGCCGACACCGGCTTCGCGCGTCACGCCTCGGCACCCTAGGCGACCCGCCCCGGTCGCCAGGCTGATCGCGATTTCGGCCCCGCGACACCCGACTTCAGGGCCTGCGGTGCCAGGATCGCGATCACGATGAGCGGGAGCGGGAGCTCAGGCGGCCGAGGCGAGCTCGCGCACCCGGGTCTCGATCACGTCGAGGGTGGCCTCGAGGTGCAGCAGCACGTCGTCGGCCGTCAGGTGCAGGAGGTGCCAGCCCTGCCGTTCGAGCCGGTTCCAGGCGCGCCGGTCGGCACCGAACCGGGCCGGGTCCGTGTGCCACGCCCAGCCGTCGATCTCCACGGCCAGGCGCAGGGCGGGGAACGCGACGTCGACCGCGTGTACGTGCCCCCGCTCGTCGGCGACCCGATGCGGCGCGACCCACCCGACCAGGCCGCGCCGGCGCAGGCCGGCGTGAGCCGGCGCTCGGCCCGGGAGTGCGCGGCAGGGTCGAGGGCGGCGACGAGACGCAGCAGCCGCGGCGTGCCGGCCCATCCGACGCGGGAACGAACCTCGGCGTA
>DATGDX010000006.1:0-6378 GCA_035310665.1 Mycobacteriales bacterium
CTCCACGTCACCCGTGTCCGGCGCGGCGGCGCGCAGGTTGTCCAGCACCGTCCGGTCGCGCTCCAGGGTCTCGTGCTCCTGCGCGTAGTAGCCGAGCCGGAGCCCGTGACCGTGCACCACCCCCCCGGTGTCCGGTGGCTCGAGCCCGGCGAGCAGCCGCAGCAGGGTCGTCTTGCCGGCCCCGTTGAGCCCCAGGATGACGACCCGGCTGCCGCGGTCGACGGCGAGGTCGACGTCGGTGAAGACCTCCAGCGAGCCGTAGGACTTGGACAGCGCGCGGGCCAGCAGCGGCGTACGCCCGCAGGGCTGCGGCTCGGGGAAGCGCAGCCGGGCGACCCGGTCCGCCCGGCGGGTCTCCTCCAGGCCGGACAGCAGCCGCTCGGCACGCCGGTCCATGGTCTGCGCCGCCTTGGCCTTGGTCGCCTTGTACCGCATCCGGTCGGCCTGCGCGTGCAGCGCCGCGGCCTTCTTCTCCGCGTTGGCCCGCTCCCGGTGCCGCCGCCGTTCGTCGGCCTCGCGTTGCTGCAGGTACGCCACCCACCCGACGTTGTACAGGTCGAGCACCGCCCGGGTCGCGTCGAGGTGGAAGACCCGGTTGACCGCGGCGTCGAGCAGGCCCACGTCGTGGCTGATCACGGCGAGCCCGCCGCGGTGCGCGCGGAGGAACTCGCGCAGCCAGGCGATGGAGTCGGCGGCGAGGTGGTTCGTCGGCTCGTCGAGCAGCAGCGTGTCGGCACCGGCGAACAGGATGCGGGCCAGCTCGACCCCCCGGCGTTGCCCGCCGGACAGCGTGCCCAACGGCTGGCCCAGCACCCGGTCGCGCAGGCCGAGGCTCGCGGCGATCGAGGCCGCCTCGGCCTCCGCCGCGTAGCCCCCCAGCACGTGAAACCGCTCCTCGAGCCGTGCGTAGCGCCGCACCGCGGCGTCCCGCGTCGCCTCGTCCGCGCTGGCCATGCCCCCCTCCGCACCCCGCAGGTCGCGGACCACCGCGTCCAGCCCGCGCGAGGACAGCACCCGGTCGCGGGCGAGGACGTCCATCGCGCCGGTCCGGGGGTCCTGGGGCAGGTAGCCGACGGTGCCGGAGCGGCGGACGGTCCCCGCCGCGGGCTGGGCCTCGCCGGCGAGGACGCGGGCGAGGGTCGTCTTGCCCGCGCCGTTGCGCCCGACGAGACCGACCCGGTCACCTGGGCCGATGCGGAACGACGCGTTCGCGAGCAGCAGGCGCGATCCGGCGCGCAGCTCGAGATCGCTCGCTATGATCATGGGATGACTCTTCCCGGGCGGCGCCCTGGACGACGGTCGGGTGCGGTCGAGCGGCGGTCACGACGTCGCAGGAGTCATAGGGGCAGTGTACGGGGTAGGGGCGCGACGTTCGCCGCCGAGAGCGCGGCCTGGGAGGGCACGATGCACGTACGCCGCCGGCTGGCCACCGCCGTGACCGTCGGGCTGCTCCTCGCGGACTGCACGACGGCGGGCGGGGACGGAGGGCGGGCCGCCGCGCCCGCGCCGACCGAGACGCGCCGGGACCGGGCCCTCACCGGGTCGTCGTTCGACCGCATCCCGGAGATCGTGCGCGAGGTGCAGCCGTCGGTCGTGACGATCAGCACCGGGGACGGTTTGGGCAGCGGGGTCGTGTACGACTCGAAAGGCATCATCGTGACCAACGAGCACGTCGTGCGCGGAGCGCGCAACGTGGAGGTGGCGTTCGCCGACGGCCGGCGCACCCCGGGGCGGGTCCGCGCGGCCGACGTGCTCAGCGACCTCGCACTCGTGCAGGTCGATCGGGGCGGGCTGACCAAGGCGCAGTTCCAGGAGAAGCTGCCCGTCGTCGGGGAGCTGGCCGTCGCGATCGGCAGCCCGCTGGGGCTGGAGGAGACCGTGACGGCGGGCATCATCTCCGGGGTCAACCGCTCGGTGTCCGGGTCGACCCGCCAGGGGACCCCGCTCATCGACCTGATCCAGACCGACGCGGCGATCTCGCCGGGCAACTCGGGCGGGGCGCTGGTGAACGAGAACGCGGACGTGGTGGGCCTCAACGAGGCCTACCTGCCGCCCGGCACCGGGGCGGTGTCCATCGGCTTCGCGATCCCCGCGGGCACCGTGGTCGACGTCGCGCGCCAGCTGCTGGAGAAGGGCCGTGCCGAGCACGCGTACCTCGGCGTGCAGCTGGGGGAGGTGACCCCCCAGGTCGCCGAGTCGCTCGGCCTGTCCGCCGCCCGCGGCGCGCTGGTGCTGGACGTGATCAGCGGCGGTCCGGCGGACCGGGCCGGCCTGCGGCCGGGCGACGTGGTCGTCGCGGTCGACGGCGCCGCGGTCGACACGGTCGAGGAGCTGCAGGGCGCGCTGCGCCGGCACCGGCCCGGCGATCGGGTGACGCTGCGGGTCGTGCGCGACCGGAAGGAACGCGACGTGCAGGTCACGCTGGCCGACCGCCCCAGCCGCTGATGCCGACGACGCAGCCGTGACGGCTACGCGGCCGGGGCGCGCGCCAGGATCTGCTCGGTGATGGCGTCGACGAGAAGCTCGCTGCCGACCGGCTGACCGTCGTGGACCGCCGACATGTTGGTCACGAGGTCGTCGTCGACGACCACGTGTCGATACCACTCCGCCGCGTCGGGCGCCGGGACGTACACGACCCCGGCGTTGAGCACGTCGGCGAGCACGACCGGGTTACACGTCACCCGGCGTCCCGCCAGGATCTCCGGGGTCGGCGTCAACAACCACAGGCCGTGGCACGGCGCCGCCTTGACGATTTGCCGGTCCTGCATGGCCGCGCCGAAAAAGCGGACGGCCGGGGGGGCGGCAGCTGCCGCGCGCGGGTCGGCCGACGTGAGCGAGTCGTCGCTCCAGCGCAACCGCACGCTCGTGTAATTCGCAGCCATGATCACAGCCGCGTAGTCGGTGACGCTCACCTGGTCGACGTCGATGGTGACGTCGAGCGTCTCCGGTGTCGTTCCCGCCTCTTCGACCTCGCTCACGAACGTCTGCTTCGGCTGCCCCCACAGCCGGGTCATCAGGTGCACGTCGGCCCCGAGCTCGGCGAACCGCGTCTGGTAGCACGCGATCTCCTGAGCGATGTACTGGCTCTCGACCAGGACTGCGATCTTCTTCCCGGAAAGCGGTGTGTCGGCCATCGCGAGGTCCTCCCCCACTCGTCACCTCGGACTCGGTGCGCCGCGCGGCGGGTGCCACGACCGGCGCGGGGTGCCACGACCGGCGGGACGGGCGTGACGGTCACACGTTGAAGCCGAGCGCCCGCAGCTGCTCGCGACCCTCTTCGGTGATCTTGTCCGGACCCCACGGCGGCATCCAGACCCAGTTGATGCGGAAGTCCGCGACGAGGCCGTAGAGCACCGAGCGGGTCTGGTCCTCGATCACGTCGGTGAGCGGGCACGCGGCGGAGGTCAGCGTCATGTCAATGACGGCGACGTTGTCGTCCCCCACCGTGATGCCGTAGACGAGCCCGAGGTCCACCACGTTGATGCCGAGCTCGGGGTCGACGACGTCGCGCATCGCCTCCTCGACGTCCTCGACGCTGGTGTGGGTCGTCGCGGTCTCGCTCGGCGACGCACTCAGGGACGCACTCAGGGACCCACTCACCGACTCGCTCATCGAACCGCCTCCCGTTCTCCTCGCCCCGCCAGGGCCCGGTCCGTCGCGTCCTTCCACGCCATCCACGGCAGCAACGCGCACTTCACCCGCGCGGGGTACTTCGACACCCCGGCGAACGCCACCGCGTCCTCGAGCAGCTCCTCGTCCGGCTCGCCGCGGCCCTTCGACTGCATGAGCTCGACGAACGCCTGCTGCCGGGTCAGCGCGTCCGCGAGGGTGCGGCCGACGAGCAGGTCCGCGAGCACGGACGCCGACGCCTGGGAGATCGAGCAGCCCTCGCTGTCGTACGACACGTCAGCGACGGTCCCGTCGACGACGCGGACCCGCAGCGTCACCTCGTCCCCGCAAGTGGGGTTGACGTGGTAGACCTCGGCGTCGTACGGCTCGCGCAGCCCCTTCCCGTGCGGATTCTTGTAGTGGTCCAGGATGATCTCCTGGTACATCGAGTCCAGCTGCGCGCTCACGCGAAGAACCTCGTCACCTGCTCGAGCCCGTTCACCAACGCGTCGATCTCCTCGCGCGTCGTGTAGAGGTGAAACGACGCGCGGGTCGTGGCGGGGACGCCGAAGCGCAGGCACACCGGGCGCGCGCAGTGGTGACCGACCCGGACCGCGATGCCGAACTCGTCGAGGACCTGCCCGACGTCGTGCGGGTGGATCCCGCCGAGCGCGAAGGAGATCTGTGCGCCGCGGCTGTCGGGCGTCGTCGGCCCGATGATGCGCAGCCCGGGCAGGGACGACAGCGCGTCGAGGGCGTACGCGGTCAGCGACGCCTCGTGCGCCACGATGTCGTCCATGCCGAGGTCGGTGAGGTAGTCGACGGCCGCGGCGAGCCCGACCGCCTGCGCGATCGGGGGCGTGCCGGCCTCGAACTTGTGCGGCACGTCGGCGTACGTCGACTCCTCCATCGTCACGGTCGCGATCATCTCGCCGCCGCCGAGGAACGGCGGCATCTCCTCGAGCACCCGGTGACGCCCGACGAGCACCCCGATCCCGGTCGGGCCGCACATCTTGTGGCCGGTGAACGCCAGGACGTCGACGTCGAGGTCAGGGAACGACACCGGCGAGTGGGGCACTGACTGGGAGGCGTCGAGGACGACCAGCGCACCCACCTCCCGCGCGCGCTGCACGATGGGCGCGACCGGGTTGACCGTGCCGAGGATGTTCGACTGGTGCACGAACGCCACGACCCTGGTGCGCTCGTTGATCAAAGTGTCCCGGTCGGAGAGGTCGAGCCGCCCCTCGTCGGTGATGCGGAACCACCGCAGGGTCGCACCCGTGCGCCGGCACACCAGCTGCCACGGGACGATGTTGGAGTGGTGCTCCATCTCGGTCACCACGACCTCGTCCCCGGGCCCTAGGGAGAACCGCGAGCCGCGCGGGCCGCTGCCGAACGCGTAGGCGACGAGGTTGAGCGCCTCGGTGGAGTTCTTCGTGAACACCACCTCGTCCCGGGCCGCGCCGACGAACCCCGCGACCGTGTCGCGCGCACCCTCGTACAGCGCGGTCGCCTCCTCGGCGAGCGTGTGGATGCCGCGGTGCACGTTGGCGTTGTGCAGCCGGTAGAACTCCTCCACGGCGTCGAGGACAGCGGTTGGCTTCTGCGCGGTCGCGCCGTTGTCGAGGTAGACGAGCGGACGGTCGTGGACGCGCCGCTCCAGCGCCGGGAAGTCCTTGCGCACCCGCTCGACGTCGTACGTCACGCCGGCGCCTCCGCCCGGGTCTCCGCCCTCAGGAACCGCTCGTAGCCCTCCTCCTCCAGCCGGGCCGACAGCTCGGGGCCACCCTCCTCGACGATGCGGCCGCCGATGAAGACGTGCACGAAGTCCGGGGAGACGTAGCGCAGGATCCGCGTGTAGTGGGTGATGAGCAAAACCCCCGTTTCCCCGGTCGCCCGCACCCGGTTGATGCCGTCCGCCACGACTCGCAGCGCGTCGATGTCGAGCCCGGAGTCGGTCTCGTCGAGCACGGCAATGCGCGGCCGCAGCAGCTCCAGCTGCAGGATCTCGTGCCGCTTCTTCTCCCCGCCCGAGAACCCCTCGTTGACGTTGCGCTCCGCGAACGCGGGGTCGATCTGCAGCTGCGCCATCGCCTCCTTGACCTCCTTCAGCCACAGCCGCAGCTTCGGGGCCTCGCCCCGGATGGCCGTCGCGGCGGTGCGCAGGAAGTTGGACACGGAGACGCCGGGAACCTCGACGGGGTACTGCATGGCGAGGAACAGCCCGGCGCGGGCCCGCTCGTCGACGGGCATGGCGAGGATGTCCTCGCCGTCGAGGGTCACCGACCCCTCGGTGACGTGGTACTTGGGGTGTCCGGCGATGGCGTAGGCCAGCGTGGACTTGCCGGACCCGTTCGGTCCCATGATCGCGTGCGTCTCACCGGAGCGCACGGTCAGGTCGACCCCGCGGAGGATCTCGAGCTCTCCGTCGGGGCCGGCGACGCTGACGTGCAGGTTCCGGATCTCCAGGGTGGTCACGACGACTCCTTCACGGCGACGTACACGTCGTCGCCGTCGATCTTCACGGGGTAGACGGGCACCGGCTGCGTGGCCGGCAGGGACAGCGGCTCGCCGGTCGCGAGGTCGAACGTGGAGCCGTGCAGGTAGCACTCGATGGTGCCGTCCTCGACCTCGCCCTCCGACAGCGGCACGTTCTGGTGGGAGCACACGTCGTGGATCGCGTAGACCTGGCCCTCGCTGCGCACCACCGCGACCGGCGTGCCATCGAGGTCGACGTGCGTGGCGCGACCCTCCGGCACGGCGTCGATC
>DATGDX010000007.1:0-27839 GCA_035310665.1 Mycobacteriales bacterium
CATCATCACGTCGAGCGTCACGACGGCGGGATCGACCTCGCCGACCCGGCGCAGGCACTCGGGACCGTCGACCGCGGTGTGCACCTCGAACCCCTCCAGCTCGAGGTTCAGCGCGATGAGGTGCCGGATCGCGTCGTCGTCGTCGACGACGAGGACGCGGCCGAGGCTCATGTGGCCAATAGGCTAACGGCTGCTAGCCTTGGCTACGCGAGCCGACCCGGGACGCGCAGGTCGCGTGTGCGTTCTTGCGGCAGCGCCCTCGTAGCCGTCCGAGCGGCAGCGCCCTCGTAGCTCAGGGGATAGAGCACCGGCCTCCGGAGCCGGGTGCGCAGGTTCGAATCCTGTCGAGGGCACCTCCAGCGACCGACACGTCCCCGGCGGGCGCGCGGTGCGCGTGGGGCGGGGTGCCGCCATCATCGGCGACGTGCCCGCGCACTCGACGGCCGTGTCACGCCGCCACGAGTCGACCTGGCGCCGCGCAGCGCGCGACGGCGTTCGCACCCTCAACCCGGGCTACTTCGCGCTCGTGATGGCCACCGGCATCGTCTCGACCGGTGTCAGCTACCACGACGTGCGCGCGTTGTCCGCCGCGCTGCTGGTGGTCGCCGCCGCCGCCTACCTCCTCCTCGTCGGACTGCACGCGTGGCGCATCGTCGGCCACCCCGCGGAGGTCCGGCGCGATCTCACCGACCCGACCCGTGGTTTCGGCTTCTTCACCTTCGTCGCCGCCAGCAATGTGCTCGGCGCCCGACTCGCCCTCGACGGCCACCACCGCGCGGCGACGGGGCTGCTCGCGGTCGGCGGGCTCGCCTGGCTGCTCCTCGGGTACCTCGTGCCGTGGACCGCGGTCCTCGGGCGCGCCCGCGCCCCCGTGCTCGCCACCGCCAACGGCACCTGGTTCATCTGGGTCGTCGCCAGCCAGTCGGTCGCGGTACTCGCCGCCGGGCTCGAACCGCTCGCCGTCGCCGCGCGTCCCGGGCTCGCCCTGGTCGCGGTCGTCGCTTGGTCGGTCGGGGTGTTCCTCTACGCGGCCGCGGGCATCTTCGTCGCCGCCCGACTCATGCTCTACGAGCTACGCCCCGCGGGCCTCACCCCGCCCTACTGGGTCGCCATGGGCGCAACGGCGATCATCGTCGTCGCCGGTGCCCGGATCGTCCAGATGGCGGACGCGCCGATGGTCAGCGCGACCCGGGGACTGATCGCCGGGACGTCCGTCGTCTTCTGGGCGTTCGGCTCCTGGCTGATCCCGCCGCTCGTCGCCGCCGGCTGGTGGCGCCACGTCACCCAACGGATCCCGCTCACCTACGACGCGACGTGGTGGAGCATCGTGTTGCCGCTCGGCATGTACGGCGTCGCCGGGCACTACCTGGGTGACGCCGACCGGCTGCCCGTCGTCGCCGCCATCGGGCGGAACGAGACGTGGCTCGCGCTCGCGGTCTGGGCGCTGGCGTTCGCCGCGATGCTCGTCCACGTCTTCCGCACCGTCGCGCGACCATCCGGCGAGCCGCGCCCCCCGTGAGGCGTGCAGCGAGTGCGGGCGGCAGTCGATGACCCCGCGGGGCGGCGGTGGATGACCGCGCGGGGCGGCGGTGGATGACCGGGCGGGCGGCGACGGGCACGACAGGCGGGTACTCGGCATCCGAGGACCCGCGGGGGGGTACCCGTCGGTGATGGACGACACCGACGCACGACCGGGCGCCGGCGGCGCCGACCTCCACGAGCCCGAGGGCGTCGACGCCGGGTCGCAGGCCTCGACCGCGGCGGGCGACGGGCACCCGGCGGGCGGCGACGTCCGCAGCGGGGGCGCGCCGGAGCGCGCCGGAGAGCAGCAGGACGCGGCCCCGCCGGCCGGGCTCCTGGGCCCGCCCCGGCAGGAGCCGGACGCGCCGGGACAGGAGCTGTCGGTCGGCGAGGGCTGACCGTCGCGGTCAGGCGCGCTCCCTCGGGCCGACGACGAGCAGGGGGGCCGCGTCGACCCAGGCCCGGTCGACCACGACGGCGTCGGGGCGAGCGGCCAGCGACGTGCGGGTGGCCCGGCGGACGTGGCGCGCGAACTCGTCGGGGCGGTGCGGCCGGCCACGCAGGTGGGTGGAGGCGTAGGCGACCTCCGGAGGGACGTCGAGCCACACGTACCGCCTCGGCCGCCGCGTCAGCCAGGACAGCACCCGGACGAGGGCGAGCTGCGAGGGGCGCGTCCCCGTGGCGTGCACGAGCACCACGTCCCGGCTTCCGAGCGCGAAGGCGACGACCCGCAGCCAATGCGCGGTGTGGACCAGCGGGCGGTAGACGCGATACGGCACCCGAACCGCGAGCGTCGCGAGCGCGCGTTCGGTCACCCCGGCCACCTGCTCCGGGTCCACCGCCCGGAACCGGCCGCATGCGCGGATCCGACGGAGCAACCTGCTCTTGCCCGAACCCGGCAGCCCCGCGACGACGACGAGGTCCCGGGCACCGACCCGCAGCACGGGTGGCACCGGGGGCGCGGACGGCAGCGGAGGCAGGTTCGGCACGGGCGGCACGAACGGTCAACGGCCGCCCCAAGCGTGGGCGTTCCCGCTCCGCGGGCGCCCGGATGATCGCCTGCAACGATCACGATCCGACGACCGGGAGGGGTAGCATCGCGCCGTGGCGACCGAGGCGAACCCGCTCGCCGGCTTCGGCCCGAACGAGTGGCTTGTGTACGAGATGTACCAGCGCTACCTGCAGGAGCCCTCGTCGGTCGACAAGGCCTGGTGGGACTTCTTCGCGGACTACCAGCCGCCCGAGACGGTGCTCCCCGCGGGGGACGGCGGGCAGCGCCCGGCTCCCCCGCCGGCGCCTGCCGCACCTGCCGCAGCGGCGGCGCCGGGCCCGACCGCTCCGACTGCCCCGCCTGCTCCGCCGAGCGCCGAGACACCCGCGGGCGGTCCCGGAACGACCGTGAGCGAACCGGTCAGGGTGACGCCCGCGCTCCCCAAGGAGCACCGGGCCCGCCCCACCCCGCCGCCCGCTGCGGACGAGGCCGAGACGGTGCCGCTCAAGGGAGGCGCCGCCCGGGTCGTCGCCAACATGGAGGCGAGCCTCGCGCTGCCCACCGCGACGAGCGTCCGGGCGATCCCGGCGAAGCTGCTCGTCGACAACCGCATCGTCATCAACAACCACCTGCGCCGCTCGCGCGGCGGGAAGGTCAGCTTCACCCACCTGATCGGCCTGGCGGTCGTGCGCGCGCTCGCGTCGTTCCCCGAGATGAACTACGCGTACGCCGAGGTCGACGGCAAACCCGCGGTGGGCAAACCGGCGCACGTCAACCTCGGGCTCGCCATCGACCTGCAGAAGGACGACGAGTCGCGGCAGCTGCTGGTGCCCAACATCAAGGCCGCCGAGACCATGGACTTCGCCCAGTTCTGGGCGTCGTACGAGGACGTCGTGCGGAAGGCGCGAACCGGCAAACTGACCGCCGACGACTTCGCCGGCACCACGATCTCGCTCACCAACCCGGGGACCATCGGCACCGTCCATTCCGTGCCGCGGCTCATGCCGGGCCAGGGCGCCATCATCGGCGTCGGCGCGATGGAATACCCCGCGGAATACCAGGGCGCCTCCCCGGAGACCCTCGCCCGCCTGGCGGTCAGCAAGGTTCTCACGCTCACCTCGACGTACGACCACCGCATCATCCAGGGCGCGCAATCGGGCGACTTCCTGCGCCGCGTCCACGAGCTGCTGCTCGGCGCCGACGGCTTCTACGACGCGATTTTCCGCTCGCTGCGGATCCCCTACGCGCCCGTCCGCTGGGTGGCCGACATCTCCGCCACGCACGAGGACGAGGTCTCCAAGCAGGCGCGGGTGCAGCAGCTCATCCACGCCTACCGGGTGCGCGGGCACCTGATGGCCGACACGGACCCGCTCGAATACCGGCAGCGGTCGCACCCGGACCTCGACATCACCAGCCATGGGCTCACGCTGTGGGACCTCGACCGGGAGTTCGCCACCGGCGGGTTCGGCGGCGAGCCGATGATGACCCTGCGGGACATCCTGGGCGTGCTGCGCGACACGTACTGCCGGACGGTGGGCGTGGAGTACATGCACATCCAGGACCCCGACCAGCGCGAATGGATCCAGGAGCGGGTCGAGCGGTCGCACGAGCGCCCCGCCCGGGAGGAACAGCTGCACATCCTCACCCGGCTCAACGTGGCCGAGGCGTTCGAGACGTTCCTGCAGACGAAGTACGTCGGGCAGAAGCGGTTTTCCCTCGAGGGCGGCGAGTCGGTCATCCCGCTGCTGGACGCGCTGCTGTGCAAGGCCGCGGGCGACCACATGGACGAGGTCGTCATCGGGATGCCGCACCGGGGCCGCCTCAACGTGCTGGCGAACGTCGCCGGGAAAAGCTACGCGCAGATCTTCCGGGAGTTCGAGGGGAACCTCGACCCCCGCACGGCGCACGGCTCGGGTGACGTGAAGTACCACCTGGGCGCCGAGGGGACGTTCGTCTCCCCGAACGCCGAGCGCGTCGCCGTGTCCATCGCCGCCAACCCCTCGCACCTCGAGGCCGTCAACCCGGTGCTCGAGGGCATCGCCCGGGCGAAGCAGGACGTGCTCAACAAGGGCGAGCGAGGGTTCACGGTGCTGCCCGTGCTCATGCACGGCGACGCCGCGTTCGCCGGCCAGGGTGTCGTCACCGAGACGTTCAACCTCTCGCAGCTGCGCGGCTATCGCACCGGCGGGACCGTGCACGTCATCGTGAACAACCAGGTCGGGTTCACGACCGCGCCGCACGAGTCGCGCTCCAGCGTCTACGCGACCGACATCGCGCGCATGGTGCAGGCCCCGATCTTCCACGTGAACGGCGACGATCCCGAGGGCTGCGTGCGCGTGGCGCGGCTGGCGTACGAGTTCCGCCAGCGGTTCCACAAGGACGTGGTCATCGACATGCTGTGCTACCGCCGGCGCGGCCACTCGGAGGTCGACGAGCCGTCGTTCACGCAGCCGGTGATGTACGACCTCATCGAGGCCAAGCGGTCGGTGCGCAAGCTGTACACCGAGGGGCTCATCGGCCGCGGCGACATCTCGGTGGAGGAGGCCGAGGCGGCGCTGCGCGATTACCAGCGTCAGCTGGAGAAGGTGTTCGAGGAAACCCGCGACGTGGACCAGGCTCCCGCGGAGCCGGCCACTCCGGGCCCCGAGGACGCCGGCCCGGTCGCCACCGCGGTGACCGACGACGTGATCAAGCGCATCGTCGAGGCCCAGGTGAGCCTGCCGGAGGGGTTCACGGTGCACCCGCGGCTGATGCCGCAGCTGCAGCGGCGTGCTGCGATGATCGCCGACGGCACGATCGACTGGGCGTTCGCGGAGACGCTCGCGTTCGGCTCGCTGCTGCTCGACGGCCGGCCGGTCCGCCTCGCCGGGCAGGACAGCCGGCGAGGCACGTTCGGCCAGCGGCATGCTGTGATCATCGACCGCCGGACCGGCGTGGAGTACACGCCGCTCAAGCACCTGGGCCCGGGGGGCACGCACCAGCCGGCGCAGTTCCACGTCTACGACTCGCTGCTGAGCGAGTTCGCGGCGATGGGCTTCGAGTACGGCTACTCCGTTGCCCGACCGGACGCGCTGGTGCTGTGGGAGGCGCAGTTCGGGGACTTCGCGAACGGCGCGCAGTCGATCGTCGACGAGTTCGTCGCCTCGGGTGAGCAGAAATGGGGGCAGCGCTCCGGGGTGGTGCTGCTGTTGCCGCACGGGTACGAGGGGCAGGGCCCGGACCACTCCTCGGCGCGGGTGGAGCGCTACCTGCAACTGTGCGCCGAGCACAACATGACGGTCGCCGCGCCGAGCACCCCGGCCAACTACTTCCACTTGCTGCGCTGGCAGACGCTGTCGGTGCACCACCGGCCGCTCGTCGTGTTCACGCCGAAGTCGATGCTCCGGTTGAAGGCGGCGACCTCGCGCGTCGAGGATCTGACCGGCGGGGGGTTCACGCCGGTGCTCGCCGACCCCGAGCCACTGGACCCCGCGCGCGTCCGGCGCGTCGTGCTGTGCACCGGGAAGGTGTTCTACGACCTGGCGGCGGCAAGCCGCAAGCGCGGGATCACGGACACCGCGATCGTCCGGGTCGAGCGACTCTACCCGCTGCCCGCCGAGGAGATCGTGGCGGCGCTGGCGTCGTACCCCGGCGCGGGCGATCTGGTGTGGGCCCAGGAGGAGGCGGCCAACATGGGCGCCTGGTCGTACATGGCGCTGCACCTGCCGGAGCGCCTGTCCGCGGCCGGCGACCGGCGCACGCTGCGGCGCGTGTCGCGGCCGGCGAGCGCCTCCCCCGCCGTAGGTTCGTCGCGGGTGCACGAGACCGAGCAGGCGGCGTTGATCGAGGCGACGTTCGGCGCCTGACGTGTACTTCACCGACCGCGGCATCGAGGACCTCGACGACCGGCGCGGGGGCGAGAGCGTCACGTTGGGGTGGGTGGCCGAGCGGCTGCGCGACTTCGTCGACCTCAACCCCGAGTTCGAGGCCGCGGTCGACCGGCTCGCGTCCTGGCTGGCCCGTCTCGACGACGAGGCCTGACGCTCGGGTCCCGGGAATTCGGGCGCGCGCGGCGGGTCACGGAAAGCCCGGGACCGGCGGTGCCGGGCGGGGGCGGCGGGCAGGGTCGCGCAGCAGGAGCGCGGCGGCGTACGCCGGGCCCAGGCCGCGGCCGGTGGCGCCGGCCCGGCGGGCGGCGGCGGCGTACGCCGGGCGCTCAATCACCCGCAGCACCGCGGCGCGCACCGCCGCGGGCGACAGCCAGCGCGCCGAGAGCGCCACACCGGCGCCCAGCCGGGCGACCCGCTGACCGTTCTCGTGCTGGTCGCCGCCGCCCGGGACGATGACGAGCGGGATCCCACGGGTGAGGGCCTTGCAGACGATCCCGTGACCGCCGTTGGTCACCACCGCGGCCGCCCGGTCCAGCAGCGGACCCTGCCGCCCCCGGCCCACCGTCGCCCACGAGCTCGCCGACGAGGTCAGCGGCGGCCCAGAGCCAGTGGCGCCGGTACCGGGGCCGGGGCCGTCGAGGACGGTGCCGTCGAGAACAGTGGCCGCCAGACGCACGCCGGTGCCGGACAGCCCGGCGACGGCCGAGCCCAGCAGATCCACCGCACCCGTGATGCCGGTGGACGGGGCGACGACGACGAGGGGCCCTGTCCCGGGCGGCGGGGCCAGTTCGGCCGTCGCGGGGTCCCACGGCAGCGGCCCGACGACGCGGGCCGTCGCCGGCCAGTCCGGTCGCCGCGGCTCCAGCGCGGGCAGCGTCGCGATCAACCGCAGCAGGGGCGGGCCCTGCTCCGGCAACCCGAGCGAACGCCGGGCATCCGCCAGCGCCGCGCTGCCGCGGGCGCGGTCGCGGGCGGCGAGCCGCCGCAGCAGCGCGTCGCGGGCGGCGGCCACCGGGCCGCCGCCCGGAGCGAACCCGGTCCCGGGCGCCGGCAGCGCCCGGGAGATGTCCGACAGCGGGTGCGGGACGAGCTCGACCCACGGGACGCCGAGCAGCCCGGCCGCGAACCCACCGAAGAGGCTGATCGTGTCTGCGACGACGAGGTCGGGCGCGAACCGCTCGACCGACCGGGCCAGCGGCGGGGCCATCTGCGCGCCGCGCCCGTACAGCGCGAACCCGAGGTCGCCGTCGCGCGGGTCCGGGGCGAGCGCCGGCAGCGGGGAGCCGGGAATCCCGTCGCGCGCCAGCGCCGGCAGCCACTCGGCGCCGGTGACCACGTGGACGTCGGCGCCGGCGGCGCGCAGCGCGAGCGCGAGCGCCGCGACCGGGAACGCGTGCCCCGGCGCCGACCCGGCGACGAGCGCGACCCGCATGGGGCTAGACCCGGAAGACGATCTTTCCGAAGACCTCGCCCTCGGCGAGCTTCGCGAACCCGGCTCGCGCCTCCGCCAGCGGCACGACCGTGTCGACCAGTGGCCGCACGCCGGTGACCTCGCAGAAGCGGATCAGTTGCCGCAGCTCCTCGAGGGTGCCCATCGTCGACCCGACGACCGCGAGCTGGAGGAAGAACAGCCGACGGAGGTCCGCCGAGGGTTCGTACCCGCTCGTGGCGCCGGACACGACCACCGTGCCGCCGGGGCGCAGCGAGCGCAGCGAGTGCGCCCACGTGGCCTTGCCGACGGTCTCCATCACCGCGTCGACGCGGTCGGGCAGGCGCGCCCCCGACTCGAACGCCTCGTCCGCGCCGAGCTCGACGGCGCGAGCTCGCTTCGCGTCGTCGCGGCTGGTGACCCACACGCGATAGCCCGCCGCCCGGCCCAGCATCACCAGCGCCGTCGCGACCCCGCCCCCGGCGCCCTGGACCAGAACCGTGCCGCCGGGGCGCACCCCGGACTTGGTGAACAACATGCGGTACGCCGTCAGCCAGGCGGTGGGCAGGCACGCGGCCTCCTCCCAGCTCAGCGGCGCTGGCTTGGGCACCAGGTTGCGGCGGGGCACCGCGACGCGCTCGGCGAACGTGCCGTCGTAGCGTTCCGAGAACAGCGACCGCCCCGGGTCGAGCGTCTCGTCGCCCCCGCCCGCCGCCGCGTCGGCGATCACAGAGTGCACGACGACGTCCCGGCCGTCCTCGTCCACCCCCGCGCAGTCGCACCCTAGCACGATCGGCAGTCGGTCGGGTGAGATGCCGACGCCGCGCAGCGTCCACAGGTCGTGGTGGTTGAGGCTGGTCGCCCGGACGCGGACGCTCGTCCATCCGTCGGGCACCGTGGGCTCGGCGTGCTCCCCGACCTCGAGGCCGGCGAGCGGGTCGTCGCGGTCGATGCGGGCGGCGGTGACGGCGAACATGCGCGCAGGCTACCGACCGGGTGCGTGACCCCCGGCGGAGCGTGTGACCCGGTCTCGACGACCGCCGGCGCCGGCGGTCGCGGGGGCTGGGAGGATTCGCCCACACTGCCAGTGACCACACTGCGAGTGGCATCGAACACTGCGCCAGGAGGACGAGTGCCCCGATTCCGCGTGCGCACCCTGGGACTCGCCCTGGCGGCGAGCGTGCTCGTGCTCGCCGGCTGCGGCGGCTCCGACGGGTCCGGGAGTGGCCGGTCCGGGCCGACGGTGACCAAGGACGATCGGCTCGCCGCCATGGTGCCGGCGGAGGTGTCGAAGGACGGCACGGTCGTGATCGGGACCGACGCGTCGTACGCGCCGAACGAGTTCTTCGACAAGGACGGCAAGACCATCATCGGGATGGACGTCGATCTCGGCAACGCGCTCGCGACCACGTTCGGGCTCAAGGCGCGGTTCGCGAACGCGGCCTTCGACGGGATCATTCCCGGCCTCGCCGCCGGCAAGTACGAGCTGGGAATGTCCTCCTTCACCGTCAACCCGGAGCGGGAGAAGGCGGTCGACATGGTGACCTACTTCACCGCCGGCACCTCGTTCGCCACCAAAGCGGGCAACCCCGAACGGGCGGACGTCAACAACCTGTGCGGGAAGGACGTCGCCGTCCAGCGCGGGACCGTCCAGGTCGACGACCTCGCCGCCCGGTGGAGGCGGTGCGTGCAGGAGGACAAACCGCCGATCGTCATGCGGCAGTTCCAGCTGCAGACCGACGTCACGCTCGCGGTCGTCAGCGGACGCGCGGTCGCGATGCTCGCCGACTCCCCCGTCGTCGCCCACGCCGTCCGGCAGACCAACGGGCAACTCGAGACGATCGGTGACAGCTACGACAACACGCCCTACGGCATCGCGGTGCCGAAGAACAAGGGCGAGTTCACGCAGGCGGTCCGGCAGGCGGTCCAGAAGCTCATCGACGACGGCAGCTACCGCGAGATCCTCGAGAAGTGGGGCGTCGAGGCGGGGGCGATCGACAAGGCCGAGATCAACCCCGCCACTCGCTGATGTCCGCCTCGACGCGATCCGAGCACCCCGAGGTCATCCAGGCGGTTCCCGTCCGCCACCCGGGACGGTGGATCGCGGCCGCGGTGATCGCGGTGCTGGTCGCGATGTTCGTGAACAGCCTCGTGACCAATCTGCGGTACGGGTGGGACGTCGTCGCGGAGTACCTGTTCGCCGACCCCGTGCTCGCCGGACTGCGCCGCACGCTGATGCTCACCGCGCTGTCGATGCTCATCGGCGTCGTCGGGGGCGTCGTGCTCGCGGTCATGCGCCTGTCCCCGAACCCCCTGGTGTCGACGTCGTCCTGGGTCTACATCTGGTTCTTCCGCGGCACGCCGCTGATCGCCCAGTTGCTGTTCTGGAACTTCCTCGGGGCGCTGTATCCCCGCCTCGGCCTCGGCATCCCGTTCGGCCCCACCGTCGTCTCGGAGAGCACGAACGTGCTCGTTCCCACCGTCGTGGCCGCGCTGCTCGGCCTCGGGCTCAACGAGGCGGCCTACATGGCCGAGATCGTCCGGGGCGGCATCGTGTCGGTCGACCAGGGCCAGACCGAGGCGGCGGAGGCGCTCGGGATGACCCGGCTGCAGACGATGCGCCGGATCGTGCTCCCCCAGGCGATGCGGGTCATCGTCCCACCCATGGGCAACGAGACGATCTCGATGCTGAAGACGAGCTCGCTGGTCGTCGTGATCGGCTACGCGGAGCTGCTCACGTCGGTCCAGTTCATCTACTCGCGCACCTTCCAGACGATCCCGCTCATCATCGTCGCGCTGCTGTGGTACCTGTTCCTCACCTCGGTGCTGTCGGTGGTGCAGCACTACGTGGAGCGGCACTACGCACGCGGGTCGGCGAGGAGCGCGCCGGCGCGGCGACGGCGGCGGGTCAGGCTGCTCGAGGGTCGCACGCGCAAGAGCGAGGGGGGCGTGTGAGCGAGCCGATGGTGCGCGCCGAGCAGGTGCACAAGTCGTTCGGCCGGGTGGAGGTGCTCAAGGGGGTCGACCTCGAGGTCGGCGCCCGCGAGGTGTGCTGCGTCATCGGACCGTCCGGCTCGGGGAAATCGACCTTCCTGCGCTGCATCAACCACCTCGAGCAGATCGACGCCGGGCGCCTCTACGTCGACGGGGAACTCGTGGGCTACCGCCAGAAGGGCGCGAAGCTGCACGAGCTGTCCGACAAGGAGGTCGCCCGCAAGCGCCGGGAGATCGGGATGGTCTTCCAGCGCTTCAACCTCTTCCCGCACCTGACCGCTCTCGAGAACGTCGTCGAGGCCCCCGTGCGGGTGCGCAGGGAGAGCAAGGCGGTCGCGGCCGAGCGGGGCCGGCGGCTGCTCGGCCAGGTCGGGCTCGGGGACAAGGTCGACAGCTACCCGGCGCAGCTGTCCGGCGGGCAGCAGCAGCGGGTCGCGATCGCCCGCGCCCTGGCGATGCAGCCCAAGCTCATGCTGTTCGACGAGCCGACCTCGGCCCTGGACCCGGAGCTCGTCGGCGACGTGCTCGACGTCATGCGCGCCCTGGCCGAGGAGGGCATGACGATGGTGGTGGTGACCCACGAGATGGGGTTCGCGCGCGAGGTCGGGGACACGCTGGTGTTCATGGACGGCGGCGTCGTCCTGGAGGCCGGCCACCCGCGGGAGATGCTCGCCCGCCCGCAGCAGCCGCGGACCCGGGCCTTCCTGTCCAAGGTGCTGTGACGCCCTCTCGACGGTCTGCGCGTCGCGACGGCCTATGACAGTCTCCACGGCTTATGACAGGGGTCGCCCCGGGCCGGTAGCCTCGTCGCGGTGCAGGTCGACCCGCTGAGCATCGACGGCGCCTGGGTGTTCACCCCGAAGCTGTTCCCGGACGAGCGCGGCGTGTTCCTCGAGTGGTACAAGGCCGACGCGCTCACCGCCGCGGTCGGGCACCCGCTCGGGCTCGCGCAGGCCAACTCCTCGGTCTCCCGGCGCGGCGTGCTGCGCGGCCTGCACTTCGCCGACGTGCCGCCGGGGCAGGCGAAGTACGTCAGCTGCCCGGTCGGCCGGGTCCTCGACGTCGTCGTCGACATCCGGGTCGGCAGCCCCACCTTCGGTCGGGTCGAGACGCTCGTCCTCGACGACGTCGACCGCCGCGCGGTCTACCTGGCCGAGGGGCTCGGGCACGCCTTCCTCGCGCTGTCCGACGGCGCGATCGTGAGTTACCTCGTGTCCGAGCCCTACGCCCCGGGGCGGGAGCACGGGGTGGACCCGCTCGACCGCGACCTGGGGATCCCGTGGCCGGGGGACGTGGTGCCGCGGCTCTCGCCGAAGGACGCCGAGGCGCCGACCCTCGCGCAGGCGCTGGAGGCCGGAGCCCTCCCGGCGTACGACGTCTGCCGCGCGTTCTACGACAGCCGCCGGACCGGCGGCGGCCAGTAGCGCAGCACGACCCGACCCAGGACGGCGTCCGGGGCCAGCGGGCCGAACGTGCGGCTGTCCGTCGACGCCGCCGGGTTGTCCCCCTCGACCCACCACCCGCCCTCGACCGCGCCGACGACGCGCTTGACTCCCTCGAGTCGGCCTCCCTGACATCGGGCGGGCAGCCGGACCACGACGACGTCGCCGCGCCGCACCCGCGCGCCCCAGCGCACGACGAGGAAGTCGCCCGGCGCCACGGTGGGCAGCATCGACGACCCGGTGACGACGACCCGACCCCACGGCCACCGGCCGCTGCCGCGTGCCCGACGCACGGGGGTAGTGTCGCCCGACGGACCAACACCCCAGACCGAACACCCTTGACCGAACACCACCGACAGATGGGGATGCGACATGCGACTGCTCGCGCGTCTGCTTTCGCCCGTGCTCGTCTCGCCCGTGCTCGCCCCCCGGCGGACCGTCTCGGCACACTGCGACCTGCCGTGCGGCGTCTACGACCCCGCGCAGGCGCGGATCGAGGCCGAGTCGGTCAAGGCGATCTGCGAGAAGTACCAGGCGAACGACGACCCGACGTTCCGGACCCGAGCTGTGATGATCAAGGAGCAGCGGGCGGACCTCGTCAAGCACCACCTGTGGGTCCTTTGGACGGACTACTTCAAGCCGAACCACCTCCAGCAGTACCCGCAGCTGCACGAGCTGTTCTGGGACGCGACCAAGCTCGCCGGCGCCGGCGGCGCGAAGGGTTCGCTCGACCCCGCCGTCGCGCAGCAGCTGCTCGACAAGATCGACGAGATCGCTAAGATCTTCTGGGAGACGAAGAAGGCCTAGGCGCGCGCCTCCGGCGGGGCTCCTGGCGAGCGCGGCGACCAGGAGTCCGCCCGACGCACGAGCGAGAGCTCGGATGATCAGAGCGGCGGTGCCCGGCGACGTGCCCGCGATCCTCACGCTGGTTCGGGAGCTCGCGGCGTACGAGCGCGCCCCGCACGAGGTCGCCGCGACCGAGCCGATGCTGCACTCGGCGCTGTTCGCGCCGGAACCGGCGGCGTTCGCGCTCATCGCCGAGGACGGTGGCGAGCCGGTGGGGTTCGCGTTGTGGTTCCGCAACTTCTCCACGTGGCTGGGTCGGCCCGGCATCTACCTCGAGGACCTCTACGTCAGGTCGTCGGCTCGTGGGCGCGGGCACGGCCGGGCCCTGCTGCGGGAGCTCGCCCGGATCGCGGTTCAGCGAGGGTACGGGCGGCTCGAATGGTGGGTGCTCGACTGGAACACGCCCGCGATCGGCTTCTACCGCTCGCTGCGAGCCGAGCCGATGGAGGATTGGACCGTCTGGCGACTGACCGGCGAGGCCCTGCGCGCGTTGGGATCGGAATGAGGCCTCGATCTTCCGCAGCTGTTGGCCGAGAGTAACGTGACAGCGGACGCACCCGCGGGCCACGACGAACGACCGGGCCGCGCGGGGGAACGGACACGACCGCCGGGAGAGACGCCAGTGACGGAGAAGGGCGGGCTCGCCGCGCACGCGGCCTCCGGCGCCGTCCGGGACCTGGTCACCATCCGGCTCCCCGCGGCCAGCGCGTTCCTCTCGGTGCTGCGTACCGCGACCGCCGGGCTCGCCGCGCGGCTCGACTTCACGCTCGACGAGATCGAGGACCTGCGGATCGCCGTGGACGAGGCGTGTGCGATGCTGCTCGCCCAAGCGGTCCCGGGGGCGGATCTGGAGTGCTCGTTCGAGCTGACCGCGGACACGGTGCGCGTCGCCGTCCGGGCGCTCACCGCCGACGGGCAGCCCCCGGCGAGGGACACGTTCGCGTGGACCGTGCTGACCGCCCTCGCCGGCGAGGTGGACGCGACCGTTGACGCGGACAACGCGTTGACAATCATCCTGCAGAAGCGCCGGTCTTCGGCGCCCACGACGGACCCACGATGAGCGAGCGGCTGGCCGACAGCGAGGACGTGCTGGTGACCAACGGCCCGAGGCCCCCCGACGCGTTCGACGCCGAGCTGATCGGTGCCGGGTCGCTGGACACGGACCTCGACCAGGACCCGGGCAACGCGGCGGTGGCTGGCGTCCGCGACGAGCGCGGGGGCCACGACCGGGCGCGGGCGCGTGAGTTGTTCGACCGGCTGGCCGAGCTGGACGAGTTCGACCCGCGTCGACAGCGGGTCCGCGACGAGCTGGTGGAGATGCACCTGCCGCTGGTCGAGTACCTCGCCCGGCGCTTCCGCAACCGCGGCGAACCGCTCGACGATCTCGTCCAGGTCGCGACGATCGGGCTCATCAAGTCGGTCGACCGCTTCGACCTCGATCGGGGCGTCGAGTTCTCGACGTACGCGACCCCGACGATCGTCGGTGAGATCAAGAGGCACTTCCGTGACAAGGGATGGGCGATCCGGGTCCCGCGGCGCCTGCAGGAACTCAAGCTGTCGCTCACCAAGGCGACGAGCGAGCTGTCCCAGCGCAACGGCCGCTCCCCCACCGTCACCGAGCTCGCCCAGCACCTGGGCATGAGCGAGGAGGACGTGCTGGAGGGCCTGGAGTCGGCCAACGCCTACTCGGCGGTCTCCCTCGACGCGCCGGACGGGGGCGAGGACGACTCGCCGGCGGTGGCGGACACGCTCGGCATCTTCGACGAGTCGCTCGAGGGCGTGGAGTACCGCGAGTCGCTCAAGCCCCTGCTGGAACGGCTTCCCCCGCGCGAGAAGCGCATCCTGCTCCTGCGCTTTTTCGCCAACATGACCCAGTCGCAGATCGCCGCGGAGCTGGGCATCTCCCAGATGCACGTGTCCCGGCTCCTCGCCCGTACCCTCGCCCAGCTGCGCCAGGGCCTGCTCGTCGAGGAGTGACCGGCGCTCAGCCGCCCAGCTCCCGGCCCACCGCGGGGCTGAGCACGAGCCCCAACGCCAGGCCCGCGACGACGAGCACGGCGACGCCGACCGGTGTGCGCCCGGACTGGGTGAGACTGAACCCCACGGGCAGCGCGAGCAGTTGGGCGACGACCGCGGGCGCCCGCGCCCATCGCCGGCGGCGCAGGAGTCCCCACGCCGCCGCGACGAGCCCCAGCCCGAACGCGACGAACAGCACCGCGCCGGGCACGGCGTACCCGACGCGGGCGCCGCGCAGCGCGCTCAGCGCATCGGCGACGCCGGCCCCCACGAGCACCGCGCCCTCGAGGCCGATGAGCAGGGCCGCGACCCGACGCGGTGCGGGCACGAGCACGGCGGCCAGGGTAACCGGCCCCGCTAGGCTCCCCCGGTGCGCGCCCTGCTGGTCGTCAACCCCTGCGCCACCACGACCACGACCGGCACTCGCAACGTGCTCGTCTCGGCCCTGGCCAGCGACCTCAAGCTGGACGTCGCGGAGACGCGCCACCGGGGGCACGCGATCGAGCTGGCGCGCGACGCGGTCCGGGACGGCTTCGACGTGCTGGTCGTCCTCGGGGGCGACGGGACCGTCAACGAGGTCGTCAACGGGCTGCTGAGCAGCCCCCCGGGGCGCGCGGTCCCGGCGCTGGGCATCGTCCCCGGCGGCGGGACCAACGTGTTCCCCCGTGCCCTCGGACTGCCGCGCGAGCCGGTCGAGGCGACCGCGGTCCTGCTTGACGCCCTCCACGAGGGGCGGCGACGGGTGGTGGGGTTGGGGATGGCGGACGACCGGTACTTCACGTTCTGCGCCGGGCTGGGGTTCGACGCCGAGGTGGTGCGCACCGTGGAGGCGCGACGGCGGCGCGGCCGGCGGCCGACGTCCGCGATGTACGTCCGCATCGCGGTCGGGCACTTCTTCACCGCGACCGACCGCAGGCACCCGACCGCGGTCCTCGAGCGCCCCGGCGCGGACCCCGTGACCGGCCTCTACCTCGGCATCGTGGCGAACGCCGCGCCGTGGACCTACCTGGGAGCCCGCCCGGTGAACCCCTGCCCCCGCGCCTCGTTCGATCTCGGGCTCGACCTGTTCGCGCTGCGACGCCTCGGTCTGGCATCGACCCTCCGCCACGTCCGGCAGATCCTGAACACGAGCGGCCGGCCGCCGCACGGCCGAGACGTCGTCGCGCTGCACGACGTCACGCGGTTCACCCTGCGCACCCACCGTCCGCTCGCGCTCCACGTGGACGGCGAGTACCTCGGCGAACGCGAGGTGGTGACGTTTCGTTCTCGCCCTCGCACGCTTCGCGTCGTCGTGTGACGGCGGAGGGACGTTCGGCGACACCCGGGCACCTGGTGGTCGGGCGAATGTGACGAACGCAACACTCCCCGACGGCCA
This sequence comes from Mycobacteriales bacterium, assembly GCA_035310665.1. Classification (GTDB taxonomy): domain Bacteria; phylum Actinomycetota; class Actinomycetes; order DATGDX01; family DATGDX01; genus DATGDX01. The sequence continues at coordinate 16,484 of DATGDX010000007.1, forward strand.
ATGACGAACGTGAGGGGGTTGCCCCTGGTCCTGCGGGATGGCAGGGTCGCAGGTGGCCGACGCAAGCGGGCCACTGCGGGCGGCTCGGACGCCCCAGGTGACCTGGTGCGGACGGACTAGAGGGGACCGGCCTCGCCGGCCCCCCTTGTTGTGACGGCACTCGTGAATCCGTTCACAAGCGGCCGGCGACATCCGGTGAGGTGACGGTTCGGGGGGCCCCGCCCCGCTGAGTTGGAGGAGTCGCATGGACTGGCGCCACCACGCTGCCTGTCGCGACGAGGACCCGGAGCTGTTCTTTCCGATCGGCAACACGGGGCCGGCGTTGCTGCAGATCGAGGACGCGAAGACCGTCTGCCGACGCTGCCGGGTCACCGACGAGTGCCTGAGCTGGGCGCTGGAGTCCGGACAGGACTCGGGTGTGTGGGGCGGCACCAGCGAGGACGAGCGGCGGGCGCTCAAGCGGCGCGCTCGCGTGCGCACCGGCTGACCCGCACGCGCTGACCGCGCGCCCCGCTCCGGGGCCGGTTCCTCACCAGGGTGGGACGGTCACCACGGCGACCGTCCCACCCTCCGTGCCCGTATCCATCGCGATCGATCCCCCCAGCTCGCCGGTGACGAGCGTGCGGACGATCGACAGGCCCAACCGGTCGGACGCGTCCAGCGAGAACCCCGGGGGAAGCCCCGCCCCGTCGTCGGCCACGACGACGCGCAACCCCGCGTCGCCGGCGTCGGCGTGGACCTGGATCGTCCCCGCGCGGCCGGCCAGCCCGTGCTCGAGCGCGTTCTGCAGCAACTCCGTCAGCACGACGGCGAGCGGGGTCACCACCTCCGCCGGCAGTCGGCCGAACTCCCCGGCCCGCACGACCCGGGCCCGCCCCTCCCCCCCGAGATCGCGGACCATGGCGATGACCCGGTCCGCGATCTGGTCGAAGGGGACCGTCTCGTCCGGGGTCTGCGAGAGCGTCTCGTGGACGAGCGCGATCGACCCGACCCGTCGCACCGCCTCGTCGAGCGCCGCCCGTGCCTCCGCCGAGTCGAGGCGGCGCGCCTGGAGGCGGAGCAGCGCGGCGACCGTCTGCAGGTTGTTCTTCACCCGGTGGTGGATCTCCCGGATCGTGGCGTCCTTGCTGAGCAGCTGCACGTCGCGGCGGCGCAGCTCGGTGACGTCACGCACGAGGACGAGCGCGCCGATCCGCCGCCCGCCCGGCACCAGCGGGATCGCGCGGAGCTGGAGCACGGCGCCGCTTGCCTGGATCTCGGTCTCCCGGGGCAACCGCCCCCCGACAACGGCGGTGACCGCCTCCGCGACGGCCCCCGTGCCCGGCGCGAGCGCCGCGGTCACCTCCCCCAGCGACACGCCTTCGAGGTCGGCGGCGAGCCCGATCCGGCGGTACGCCGACAGCGCGTTGGGGCTGGCGTAGGTGACCCGACCGGCGACGTCGAGGCGGAGCAGCCCGTCGCCCACCCGCGGGGACGCGTCGAGCTTCGTCGGCTCCCCGGGGAACGGGAAGCTGCCCTCGGCCACCATCTGCGCGAGATCCGCCGCGGTCGCGACGTAGGCGAGCTCCAGCCGGCTGGGGACCCGCGGGGAGGCCAGGTTCGTGTGCCGGCTGACGACCGCGACGACGCCGCTGCCCCGCGCGCCCGGGCGGCGCACCGGGATCGTCTCCTCGCGGACCGGCACCCCGTCGATCCACTCCGGGTCGGTCTCCCGGCAGATCCGTCCCGCCCGCCACGAGGCGTCCAGCTGGACCCGCACTCCCTCGTCCACCACGGCACCCACCCGGTCGTCCGGGAACGCGGTCGGACCGGTGGTGGGACGCAGCTGGGCGGCGACGACGAACGAGGGCGTGTCGGCCCGGCGCAGCCACAACAGCAGGTCGGCGAAGGACAGGTCGGCGAGCAGTTGCCAGTCGGCCAGCAGGCGGTGCAGGTGATCCAGGTCGGCCCGGTCGAGACCACAGCGGGGTGCCAGGGCGTCGAGGGTCGGCACGCCTGGAGCGTACGTCGGGTGTCAGGATGTGCCGCCGTGAGCACTTCGCGGCCCAGCGGTCGCACGGAGGACCTGGTCGCCCGCGACCTGCGGTGCGTCTGGCACCCGTTCACCCAGCACGCGGCGTGGGCGGCGGACCGACCGCTGGTCGTGGACCGCGCCGAGGGCGTGTGGCTGGTGGACACCGACGGCAACCGCTACCTGGACGGGGTGTCCTCGCTGTGGGTCACGGTGCACGGGCACGGCGAGCCACGGATCAACGCGGCGGTGCGCGCGCAGCTCGACCGGCTCGACCACGCCACGTTCCTCGGGCTCACCCACGAGCCCGGCATCCGCCTCGCGGAGGAGCTGCTGGCGAGCGCCCCCGACGGGCTGGCCCGCGTGTTCTTCGCGGGGGACGGCGCGTCCGCGGTCGAGGCGGCGCTGAAGATGGCGTTTCAGGCGGCGGCGCAGCGCGGGGAGTTCCGCCCGCTGTTCGTGCACGTGGCCGAGGGCTACCACGGGGACACCCTCGGGGCGGTCAGCGTCGGCGGCATCGAGCTGTTCCACGCGACGTACCGCCCGATCCTCCTCGACACCCGCCAGGTGTCCTCCCCGGGCGTGCTCGCGCCGGGACAGTCGCGCGTCGACCGCGCGCACGAGGTGCTCGCCGAGCTGCGGCAGCTGCTGGCGCGCGAGGGCGAGCGGGTCTGCGCGGTCGTCGTCGAACCGATGGTGCAGGCCGCCGGCGGGATGCTCACCCACGACGCCGCGTTCCTGCGGGGGGTCCGCGCGCTGTGCGACGAGTACGGCGCGCTGCTGCTCGCGGACGAGGTGGCGACCGGTGTCGGCCGCACCGGGCGGATGTGGGCCCTCGAGCACGCCCGGGTGCGCCCGGACCTGCTCACCTGCGGGAAGGGGCTGACCGGCGGGTACCTGCCGCTGTCGGCGGTGCTCGCGACCGAGGAGGTGTTCTCCGCCTTCCTCGGCGCGCCGTCCGCGGGCCGAACGTTCTTCCACGGGCACACCTACACCGCGAACCCCGTCTGCTGCGCCGCGGCGCTGGCGAACCTGGAGCTGATGCGCGAACGCGACACCGTGGTTCGGGCCGCCGCGGCCGGTGACCTGCTCGGCAAGCTGCTCGGGCCGCTGGAGGAGTACGACGGGGTCGTCGAGATCCGCCGTCTCGGCACCATGACCGGGGTGGAGGTGCGTGCGGTCGGGGAACGCACCGGGTTCCGGGTCTGCGAGGCGGCGCGGGCACGGGGGGTCTGGGTGCGCCCCCTCGGGGACGTCGTCGTCCTCATGCCACCACTCGCGATCAGCGACGGCGAGCTGGCGCTGCTCGCCGGGGCGGTTGACGAGGCGGTGCGGGAGGTCGTGCGGTGACACCTTGTGGGACGGGAGTGCTGGACTGGCTGCGGGGGCACGCGGCGGCGCGCGAGGCGGCGGGCCTGCGCCGGCGGCTGCGCCCCCGCGACCCCGCGTTCGGCGGGCTGGTCGACCTCGCCTCCAACGACTACCTCGGGCTCGCGCGGGATCCCCGTGTGGTCGCCGGTGCCCGCACCGCGCTGGAGACCTGGGGTGCCGGGTCGACCGGGTCCCGGCTGGTGACCGGCTCGACGCGGCTGCACGCGCAGCTCGAGGAGGAGCTCGCCGCGTTCGTCGGGTTCGAATCCGCGCTCGTGTTCTCCTCCGGCTACCTGGCCAACCTCGGCGCGGTGTGCGCGCTTGCCGGCCCCGGCTGCCTGGTCGTCAGCGACGCGCAGAACCACGCGTCGCTCGTCGACGCCTGCCGGCTCTCCCGCGCCCGGGTCGTCGTCGTGCCGCACCGCGACGTCGCCGCCGTCGACCGGGCGCTCGCGGCGCGGGCACCGGCCGAGCGGGCCGTGGTCGTGACCGACGCGGTGTTCTCGGTGGACGGGGACCTCGCACCGCTCGCCTGGCTCGCCGCCGCCTGCCGCGGCCACGACGCGCTGCTGGTGGTCGACGAGGCGCACGCGCTCGGTGTGGTGGGACCCGGCGGGCGGGGAGCGCTCGCGCAGGCGCAGCTGGCCGGCGCACCCGACGTGGTCGCGACCGCGACCCTGTCGAAGTCGCTCGGCACGCAGGGCGGCGCGCTGCTCGGGTCGCGGGAGGTCGTGGACCACGCCGTCGACGCCGGGCGCACGTTCATCTTCGACACGGGGCTCGCGCCGGCCTGCGCCGGCGCGGCGCTCGCCGCGCTAGACGTCCTGCGCGGCGCCCCCCGGCTCGCGGCCGACGCGCGTCGGCGGGCCCGCGACCTCGCGACCCTGGGCGCCGCCGCGGGCCTGCGGACCACAGACCCGGTCGCGGCGGTGACCTCGGCGCTCGTGGGCGCGGCGGACGCCGCGGTCCGCGCCGGCGAAACCTGCCGCGACCACGGCGCGCTCCCCGGCGTGTTCCGGCCACCGTCGGTGCCCGACGGGGTCTCGCGGTTGCGGCTGACCGCGCGGGCGACGCTGACCGACGACGACCTCGCGGTGGTCGAGAAGGCGTTGGCGGCCGTCGCCGAGGGCCTGGCGACGGCCCCGCCCGGGTGAGCGTGCTCGTCGTCACCGGCACCGGAACCGGCGTCGGAAAGACCGTCGTCACCGCCGCGCTCGCCGCGCTCGCCCGCGACCGCGGTGCCTCGGTCGCGGTCGTGAAACCGGCGCAGACCGGCGTGATCGCCGGCGAGCCGGGTGACCTCGCGCACGTGCGCCGGCTCGCGGGCGTCGACGAGCTGCACGAGTACGCGCGGTATCCCGACCCGCTGGCTCCCGCGACGGCAGCCCGACGCGCGCACCTGCCGCCGGTCGACCTGCGCGAGGCCGCGGCCCGCGTCGCCGACCTCGCCGCGCGCCGGCGGCTGGTGCTCGTCGAGGGGGCCGGCGGCCTGCTCGTGCGCTACGACGAGGACGGCGCGACGATCGCCGATCTCGCCCGCCGGCTGGCCGCGCCGGTGCTCGTCGTCGCCCGGGCCGGGCTCGGCACCCTCAACGAGGTCGCGCTCACCCTGGAGGCGCTCGCTCACCGGGGGCTCGACGTCGCCGGCGTCGTGGTCGGGGCCTGGCCCGCGACGCCCGGGCTCGCCGAGCGGTGCAACGTCCGGGACCTCGAGACGCTGGCCGCGCGGCCCCTCGCGGGGGTCCTCGCCGAGGGCATCGGTGGCCTGCACCCCCCGGAGTTCCTGCGGGTCGTCCGGTCGGGGCTGGCCCCCGCCCTCGGCGGCGCGTTCGATCCGGCAGACTTCCGGCGGCGGGTCGACGCGCAGGGCGGGACCGCGGGCGGGGACACCAGCGAGGACGCGAGCCGGGACACGAGCGAGGACGTGAGCGAGGACTTGAGCGAGATCAGGTGCGAGAACAGGTGCGAGAACAGGTGACAGACATCCTCGAGGTGGCCCGTCGCCAGGTGCTGGCGGAAGGACAGGGGTTGTCCGAAGCCCAGGCGCTGGCCGCGTTGCGGCTGCCGGACGAGCGGCTGCCCGAGCTGCTGCAGGTGGCGCACGAGGTGCGGGAACGCTGGTGTGGCCCCGAGGTCGAGGTCGAGGGGATCGTGTCGCTGAAGACGGGGGGCTGCCCGGAGGATTGCCACTTCTGCTCGCAGTCGGGCCAGTTCGACTCGCCGGTCCGTTCCGCGTGGCTCGACGTCCCGTCGCTCGTCGAGGCCGCCCGGGAGACCGCGCAGACGGGCGCGACCGAGTTCTGCATCGTCGCCGCCGTCCGCGGCCCGGACGAGCGGTTGATGGCGCAGGTCCGAGAGGGGGTCGAGGCGATCCGGGAGGCGGTCGACATCAACGTCGCGTGCTCGCTGGGCATGCTGACCCAGGAGCAGGTCGACGAGCTCGCCGCGCTGGGCGTCCACCGCTACAACCACAACCTGGAAACGGCCCGCTCCTACTTCCCGTCGGTCGTCACCACGCACACCTGGGAGGAGCGCTGGGAGACGCTGCGGATGGTGGGCCAGGCGGGGATGGAGGTCTGCTGCGGCGGCATCGTCGGGATGGGCGAGACGGTCGAGCAGCGCGCGGAGTTCGCCGCCCAGCTCGCCGACCTCGACCCCGACGAGGTTCCCCTGAACTTCCTCAACCCGCGTCCGGGCACCCCGTTCGCCGACCGGCCCGTGCTGTCCGGCACGGACGCCCTCCGGACGATCGCGGTGTTCCGGCTCGCGCTCCCGCGCACGATCCTGCGGTACGCCGGCGGCCGCGAACTCACCCTCGGTGACCTCGGCACCGAGCAGGGACTGGTCGGCGGCATCAACGCGGTGATCGTCGGCAACTACCTGACGACGCTCGGGCGCGCGCCGGAGCAGGACCTGGCGATGCTCGAGGAGCTGCGGATGCCCATCAAGGCACTCTCTCGCACGCTGTGACGGCCCGGGTCCGCCGACCCGGGCCCCGCTGACCGGGGCGCGCTGAACGTCGGGTCCCGCCGCGCCCCGATGTTTGACCTGATCTCGCACGGCGAGCACTATTCGTCACGGTCGGAGAGGACGAGACGGATGGTGCGGCTCGCCGGTGCCGCCGACGCGGCCCTCGGGGACGGGGCGCCGTTCGCCGCCCGCCGGTTCCCCTTCGACCGTCCGGCCGACATCGGGCTGCGCACCGCGCCCGGGCGCTCCCCGACCCTGCACCAGGAGGCGCGATGCGCGGCATGTCGCTGCGGTCTGTGATCGTTTGGACCCTGGTCGCCCTCGTCGGCGCGATCGCGTGGGCGGTCCTCGCGCTCGCCCGCGGCGAGAACGTCTCCGCGGCGTGGCTGATCGTCGCGGCCCTCGGCTCCTACGCCATCGCCTACCGCTTCTACGCCCGGTTCATCGTCAACCGGGTCCTCCGGGTGGACGACCGGCGCGCCACCCCGGCGGAGCGGTTGGAGAACGACATCGACTACCAGCCGACCGACCGGCGGGTGCTGCTCGGCCACCACTTCGCCGCGATCGCCGGAGCCGGGCCCCTGGTCGGCCCGGTGCTCGCCGCTCAGATGGGCTACCTGCCCGGCACCATCTGGATCATCGTCGGTGTGATCTTCGCCGGCGCGGTCCAGGACATGGTCACGCTGTTCTTCTCGATGCGGCGGGACGGCAAGAGCCTGGGCCAGATGGCCCGCGAGGAGATCGGTCCCGTGGGCGGGGTCGCCGCGCTGCTCGCGGTCTTCTCCATTATGATCATTCTGCTGGCGGTGCTCGCCCTCGTCGTGGTCAACGCCCTCGCCCGCTCGCCCTGGGGCACGTTCTCGATCGCGATGACGATCCCGATCGCCCTGTTCATGGGCTTCTACCTGCGCATGATCCGGCCCGGGCGGGTCATCGAGACGACCGTCATCGGGGTCGCCCTGCTGCTTTTCGCGATCGGGGCCGGGGCGTGGGTGGACAACAACGAGACGCTCGCCGGGGTGTTCACGCTCAGCCCCGAGGCGCTCGTCGTCGCGCTCGTCGTCTACGGGTTCCTGGCCTCGGTGCTGCCGGTCTGGATGCTGCTCGCCCCCCGCGACTACCTGTCGACGTTCATGAAGATCGGCGCGATCGGGCTGCTCGCCGTCGGCGTACTGATCACTCTGCCGACCCTGCAGAACCCGGCGTTCACCAAGTTCGCGTTCAACGGCCAGGGGCCGGTGTTCGCCGGGTCGCTGTTCCCCTTCGTGTTCATCACGATCGCGTGCGGCGCACTGTCCGGCTTCCACTCGCTCATCGCCTCTGGCACCACCCCGAAGATGATCCAGAAGGAGTCGCAGGTCCGGCTCATCGGCTACGGCGGCATGCTCATGGAGAGCTTCGTCGCGGTCATGGCGATGGCGGCCGCGTCGATCCTCGACCAGGGCCTGTACTTCGCGATGAACTCCCCGGCCGGCGTCGTCGGGCAGACCGCGCAGTCGGCCGCCGCCGCGGTCGCCAACCTCGGGTTCACCGTGACCCCCGCGCAGCTCGAGGCCGCGGCCCGCGCGGTCCAGGAGCAGACCCTCGTCGCGCGCACCGGCGGCGCGCCCACCCTGGCCGTGGGCATGTCCGAGATCTTCTCGGGCATCTTCGGCGGGAACGCCTTCAAGGCGTTCTGGTACCACTTCGCGATCATGTTCGAGGCGTTGTTCATCCTCACCACCGTCGACGCCGGGACGCGGGTCGGCCGGTTCATGGTCCAGGACACCCTCGGCAACGTCTGGAAGCCGCTGGGGCGGGTCAGCTGGAAGCCCGGGCTGTGGGCGACCAGCGCCGCCGTCGTCGCCGCCTGGGGCTACTTCCTGTACGCCGGGGTGATCGACCCGCTCGGCGGGATCAACCAGCTCTTCCCGCTGTTCGGCATCGCCAACCAGCTGCTCGCCGCGGTCGCGCTGACCGTCGCGACCACCATCCTGATCAAGAACGGGAAGGCCCGGTACGCCTGGGTGCCGGGGATCCCGCTGGCCTGGGACGCGGCGGTCACGCTCACGGCGAGCTGGCAGAAGGTGTTCTCCGCCGACCCGAAGCTCGGGTTCTTCGCCCAGCGCGACCGCTACCAGAGCGCGCTCGACCAGGGGCAGCTGCTCGCGCCGGCCAAGGACATCGGCGACATGCGCACGATCGTGACCAACTCGACGGTGGACGGGATCCTCGCCGCGCTGTTCGCGGTGCTCATCGTCATCGTGATCCTCGACGCCCTGCGGGTGTGGCTGCGCGTGCTGCGGACCGGCCCGGAGCCGACCACCGAAACGCCCTTCGTGCCGTCGCGGCTCGTCGCCCCGGCCGGGCTGTTTCCCACCCGCCAGGAACGCGAGCTCGAGCGCGAGCTCGCCCTCGTCGGGCGCGGCGGGGGTGCCGAGCTGCCGACGGACCCGGAACGGGACCTGCGCCCGTGACCACGGCCGACGTGGTCCGCGCCGTCCGCTGGTACCTCCGGGAGGTCACCGGCGAGACGGCCTACGACCGGTACGTCGCGCACGCCCGCGGGGCGCACGGCGACGCGCCGGTGCTGTCGCGCCGGGAGTTCGAGCGCCGGCGGATGGACGCGCGAGAGGTCCGCCCGGGTTCGCGCTGCTGCTGACCCCGCGCGCCGTGCGGCGAGTCAGCTCGCCACGCGGCGGAACGTGCGCCGGTAGGCGTGCGGGGCGACACCCACCCAGCGGGTGAAGTGGTGGCGCAGGTTCGCCGCCGACCCGAAGCCGGTGCGCTCGGCGACCACGTCGACCGGGTCGTCGCCCTCCTCCAGCAGCCGCTGGGCGAGCAGGATGCGCTGCCCGGTCAGCCAGTGGTGCGGCGTCGTCCCGGTCTCCGCGCGGAAGCGGCGGGCGAAGGTCCGGGGCGCGAGGAACACCCGGGCGGCCAGCGACTCCACCGTGTGCTCCTCGTCGAGGTGCTCGACGACCCATGCGAGCAGGTCCGCGAGCCCGGCCACGGCCCGCGGCGGAGGCAGCGGCGTCTCGACGTACTGCGCCTGCCCCCCGTCCCGGTGCGGCGGCACGACCATCCGACGGGCGAGCGTGTTCGCGACCCGCGCGCCGTGCTCCTCGCGCACGACGTGCAGGCACAGGTCGATCCCGGCGGCGGTCCCGGCGCTGGTCAGCACCGGACCGTCCGCCACGTAGAGGACGTCACGGTCGAGCCGGATCAGCGGGTAGCGGGAGGCCAGCTGCTCGACGTACATCCAGTGGGTGGTCGCGCGCCGCCCGTCGAGCAGCCCGGCGGCGGCGAGCACGAAGGCGCCGGTGCACACGCTCATGACCCGCGCCCCGCGCTCGACGGTCGCGCGGAGCGCGTCGACGAGGCCCGGCGGCAGGTCCTCGTCGGTGCGGGCCCGGGGCGGCACCACCACGAGATCGGCGGTGCCGAGCCGGTCGAGGCGGTACGCCGTGTCGATCGTGAAACCGCTGGTCGTCGCGACCGGCGGCTCCTCGGCGGCGACGACCGCGAAGTCGTAGACCGGCAGCCCCGAGGCGGAGCGGTCCACGCCGAAGACCTCGCACGCGATGCCCAGCTCGAAGGCGGCGACTCCCTGGAACGCGAGGACGGCCACGTCGCGCAGCATGCGGCGAGTATGGCACGTTCTTTGCGTACGGCGGCAGTGCTGCCACTCGATGCGCGGGCCGCGCGGACGGACGCTCCCCCGCATGACGACGTTCTGGGTGCTGATCCTGCTGCTGGCCCTGCTCGAACTCGGGGTCGCGCTCGGGTGGGCGAGGGACTCCCGCGACGGGCGCGACTCCACGCCGTTCGCGTCCCGCACGCGGCACGACGGCGAGTGAGTCACTCGCGCTGTGCGGCGTTCTCCGCCCGGCGGAGGAACCGGTCCCGGTCCACCACGTGGCGTTCCACCCGGGCCTCACCGCAGCCCGCGGCGCGCACGCCGAACACGAGCAGCGGCCCGTCCACCGCGTCCAGCCGCGCGGTCACCTCCACCCGCCCGCCGACGAAGGTGGGCGCGTCGTGGGTCAGCGCGATGTGCGTGCCGACCGTGGTGGCCCCGGGGGGGAGGCGGTCGCGCACCGCCGCCACGGTCGCGGCCTCCATGAGCGCGAGCAGGCGCGGGGTGGCGAGCACCGGGACGTCGCCGCTGCCGACCTCCGGAGCGGTGTCCGCATCGGTGACGACGTGGGTGACGGTCGCTTCCAGGCCGGGCTCGAGCGACATGCCCGTACCCTACGGTGGCGTGGACGGCGGGGCGGCTGCGGCGTACTGCGACCGGTGCGGAGGCCGCCTGCCGGACGGGGACCACGCGCGGTGCGCGGCGGCGCGGGCGCTCGAGCCGGCACGGTTCTGCCCCGTGTGCGGGCGGCGAATGGTCGTGCAGGTGACGCCGCGCGGCTGGTCCGCCCGGTGCGCCAAGCACGGGGAGGCGGCCGCGGGCTAGCCCGGGGCTCTCCCTGACCCCGCCCCGGGACCTGCCCCGCGATGCGGCGCGAGCTCAGGCGACCAGTCCGAGGCGGCGCAACTCCACGGTGAGGTCGTGCGGGTTCGTGGCCGCCGCCATCGCCGCGTCACGGGAGATGACGCCGTCCCGGAGCAGCGTGACCAGGTGCTGGTCGAAGGTCTGCATCCCGTAGAACGAGCCATCCCGGATCAACGAGCCGACCGTCGACGTCTTGTCGGGGTCCGCGATCGCGTCCGCGATCCGACCGGTGTTCACGCAGACCTTGATCGCCACGCACCGGCCCTCGCCGTCCGCACGTGGCACGAGCCGCTGGCACACGATCCCGCGCAGCGCGCCGGCGAGCGGAGAGCCGCACCTGCTTCTTCTCGTGCGGGGGGAAGAAGTCGATGACGCGGTTGACGGTCTCCTTCGCGTCGGTCGTGTGCAGCGTCGACAGCACGAAGTGACCCGTCTCCGCGGCGGCGAGCGCGGCCTTCACGGTCTCCGCGTCGCGCATCTCCCCGACGAGGATGACGTCGGGGTCCTGGCGCATCGCCGCG
>DATGDX010000008.1:0-5180 GCA_035310665.1 Mycobacteriales bacterium
GTTCGCGGCGATGAGGACGCTGGCGACGGTCCCCGCGAACGGTGCGGTGATCGTGGTTTCCATCTTCATGCTCTCGGCCACGACCAGCGGGTCTCCCGCCGCGACCTCGTCGCCGGGCGCCACGAGCACCGAGGAGACGAACGCGGGAGCCATCGCCCTGACCACGCCGCCGTCGTCGCGGGCGACCCGGTGCGTCGTCCCGTCGACGTCGATGAGGAACGTCGGCCCCTCGGTGACCGCGGTGATGCGATACGAGCGGCCCTGGACGGAGAGCTTCCGCTCGTAGTCGCCGAGCCGCTCCACGCCGACGTCGACCAGACCCGAGCCGGTGTCGATCCGGTAGCTGCCCGGGCCGGTGAGGAAGACGCTCAGGCGGTACGCGGCGCCGCGGTAGCGCAGCTGGATGACGTGACCGACCTGCTCGGGCGCCTCGGGACGCCCCCGCTCCGCGACCGCGTGAAACGCCGCCTGCGCCGCGGACTGGTCGCCGTCGTACCCCTCGACCGCGGCGGCGAGCACGGCGACGGGATCGGGTTGGGGAACGTGCTCGGCGTCGGCGGTCAGCCGGTCCAGCCACCGGTTGTCGAACCGGCCCTCCTGCACCTCCGGCCGGTTCAGCAGCGACAGCAGGAACGAGCGGTTCGTGGTGCCGCCCTCGACGACCACCGCGCACTGCGCCAGCGCCCGACGCAGCCGCGCGAGCGCCTCCTCCCGGTCGCGTCCCCAGGCGATGATCTTCGCGATCATCGAGTCGAACTCAGGGGCAATCACGTCACCCTCGGTGACGCCGGAGTCCACCCGGATGCCGGGCCCGGCAGGCGGCCGCCACAGCACGATGCGCCCCGGGGCCGGGGCGAACCCCTGCTCCGGATCCTCCGCGTTGAGCCGCACCTCCACCGCGTGACCGAGGGCGCGCGGCGTGCGTCCCTCGAGGCGGCCGCCGCCAGCGACGTGCAGCTGCATCTTGACTAGGTCCAGCCCGGTGGTCGCCTCGGTGACCGGGTGCTCGACCTGCAACCGGGTGTTGACCTCCATGAACATCACGCGGCCGTCGCCGTCCACGAGGAACTCGACGGTCCCCGCGTTGCGGTAGCCGACGGCCTGGGCGAGCCGGACCGCGGCGTCCTTGACCCACTGCTCGGCCGCGGCGTCGAACAGCGTCGACGCGGACTCCTCGATGACCTTCTGGTTGCGCCGCTGGATGCTGCAGTCGCGCACTCCGACGGCCCACGTCGTGCCGTGGCCGTCGGCGATGATCTGCACTTCGACGTGCCGGGCGCGGGGCACGAACCCCTCGAGGAAGACGGACGGGTCGCCGAAGGCGAGCTGGGCTTCCGAGCGGGCGGACGCCAGCGCCGGGCCGAGCTCGTCGGGAGAGCGCACGATGCGAATTCCGCGCCCGCCCCCACCCGCCGCGGCCTTGAGAAGGACGGGGAACCCGCCGATCCGCTGCGCTGCCGCGGCCGCCTCCTCGGCGCTGTCGACCGGCCCCCCGCTCCACGGGAGCACGGGGACCTCGGCCTGCTCGGCGATCCGCTTGGCCGCGACCTTGTCGCCGAGCAGGTGGATGGTCTTGGCGTCGGGACCGACGTACACCACGCCCGCGTCCTCGCAGCGCTGCGCGAACGAGGCGCTCTCCGCGACGAACCCCCACCCGACCCACACCGCGTCCGCGCGTGCGACCCGGAGCAGGTCGACCACACGCTCCTCGTCGAGGTACGCGGACGTGCGGTGCCCATCGGTCGGGTCGACGTACGTCGCCGGACCCAGCGGGACCGCCTCGTTGGCCTCCCGGACGAACCAGGCTCCCGCATCGGCATCCGTGTGCACGGCGATGGTCGTGATCCTCGCCGCCGTGCCGGCTCGGTTGAGCTCGGCGACGGCGGCGAGAGCGCGCATCGCGGCTTCGCCTCGGTTGACGATCGCCAGGCGGCGCATCACGGGTGTCTCCGATCAGACGGGTGGTGTCTCTCCCTCGTTCGCGTCGGGTCCTCGGCGGTGATGCCGGCCCGCCCCCGTCAGTCCGCCATCGCCGCGGCGATCGGCGTCCGGGCCTCCTCCTCGTACCCTCCGGGCAGGCCGACCGTGCGGTAGCCGTCGAGGCGGAGAACGACGTCGCCGTTCTCCTCGACGACCGCGCAGTCGAACCGATCGTCCTCCCGAGCGTGCGCGACCGCGTGGAGCAGGCCGGAAACCCGCGCCGGGTCGCGGAGCACACGCACGCGGTCCAGGTGCTGCGGCAACCCGAAGCGCCCGGAACGGCCGATCTCCCACAGGCCCGCGGTCTGGAAACAGAGCTCGATCAGCCGCGGCCCGACCACGGTCCGCAGGTTCGCCGGGTCGTGGTTGGGCGGCAGGTCGGCCGCGAGCCGCGCGACGCTGCCCCCGTCGTGCCGCCATCCCGAGCCGACCACCTGATACGCCGGCCCGTGGAAGTAGACCCGGTAGACATCCGCCGGCGAGACCGTGACATGGGCCTCCTTCAGCGGGGTGTCGTCACGTTCCGACGCCGGGGCCTGCTCGGTGAGCCGCACGGAGCCGGTGAAGTGCGTGGAGCGCTGCGGCGTGTCGGAGCCGGGCAGCTTGCGCTCGGCCTCCAACCGGCAGTCGGCGACGAGGTCGCTGCCGTCCCGCCGGAGCACGGCGCGGATCGTGAGCGTCCGCGGCTCGTTCCGGTAGAACTTCACCGGCGCGAGGAACTCCACGTTCTCCACCGCGGCGACGTGCCAGTCCGGAACGAGCAGCCGGGACACCTCGGCGAACGCCTCGATTCCCATGACGCCGGGCAGCACCGGCGTGCCGTCGATGCGGTGGTCGTAGAGGAACGGCTGGCGGGTCGGGTCGAGTTCGGTGCGCACGACGAGCCCGGTGTAGATCCCGGCCGCCTCGACCGTGCCGACCATCGGGCCGGTGCCGTCGGTGGACACCGTGGAGACGTCGAGCCCGCCGGTCGGGTCGAACTCCTCCATCATCGTCCCCATCGCGCCGGCGACGAGAACCTCACCGCGCTCACCGCTGCTGGTGAGCTCCCGGCGGATCCACGCGATCCCGGCCTCTGGCGGCAGCATGTCGATCCCGGCCATGGCCATGATCTTCGGAATCGAGCCGCGCGTCGCCATGCCGATGCCGCCCCACGCGGTCCAGTCCAGCGCGATGCCGCGAGTGTCCGGGTGGTAGCGGCGGAAGCTGCTCGTGGTCTTGCAGAGCAGGTCGTTCGCCGCGCTGTAGTCGGTCTGGCCCATGTTGCCGAACCGGCCGGCCACCGAGCTGAAGACCACGGTGGCACCGATCGGCATGTCGCCGGCCGACCGCAGCACGTTGAACCAGCCGTCGCTCTTGACGTCGAAGACGAGGTTGTACTCCCGCGGCTCCTTCTCGGGGAGGTTGCGGCTGATCTCGAGACCCGCGGCGTGCAGCAGCACGTCGATGCGCCCGCTCGTCGCGCGCACGCTGTCCATAACCCGTCCGACGGCCTCCGCGTCGGTCAGGTTGACGGAGTGGTAGTGGGCCGTGCCGCCGGCGTTCTGCACCGCCTGGATCGCGGTCAGGGCCGCCTGCAGCCGCTCGTAGCGGGCCAGCTCCTTCTCGATGGCGACCGGCGTCGCCCGCTCGCCGCGCTCCTTCAGCCGCGCCGCGATGTCGACCTTGAACCCGTCGCGGTCGGTCGCGAACTTGACCAAGTCTGGGTCCGCTGGATCGGGGGTCGGGGTGAGGTCGAGCAGGTGGAAGGTTCCGCCCGACGCGGCCGCGAGGTCGGCAGTGATCGCCGACACGATGCTGCCGGCTGCCCCGGTGACCAGGAACACGTTGCCGGAGTTGAGCTCGAAGGAGCCGGGTCCGCCGGGGCCGAACGGCCGCTCCTCGAGCCCGACCGCCCAGCGCCGGAAGTCGCCCCGGCCGAGCTCGACACAGCCCGGGTCCCGCAGCGTCTCGTCGATGAGCACATCGGCGAGCACCTTGGTCTTGCGACTGGCCGGGAAGTCGACGGCCTTGACGAGGACGTCTGGCTTCTCCCGCTTGTAGGCCTTGGTGAACCCGGTAACGGCACCACCCAGCGGAGCCGTCGCCCCCTCCTCGTCGTAGCCGTGGAACCCGCCGAGGCGGGTCGCCGACACGAGGAACGGCTGCCCGTCGTAGAGCCGCCGCATGGTCGCGTAGAGGTTCTTCACCCGGCAGCGCAGCGCCTCGCGCCACCCCGCCAGGTCCATCGCGGTGAACAACCCCTCGTCGTCGAGCGCGGGCAGCCAGTAGACGCCGTGCACCGGACCGTCCACCACCCAGCCGTCGAGCCGGGCCAGCAGGTCCTCGGTGCCGATGCCGGGCTCAAGCACCAGCGCCGTGGCGCCGAGCTTCCCGAGCCGCTTCGCCAGCGCCTCGCCGACACCGCCCGTGTCGAGCATGACCACGACGCGGCTGCCCTCGCCGAGCTCGACGCCGGTGGGCTTGCACTGCGCCAGGTCGGGCCGGAGCACCGGCACGGGCACTCGGCGCGGAAGCCGATCGGTCGCCGCAAGGTCGCCACGGATCGTGGTGACCTCGCGGGCCGTGGGCGCCTCGGCCGCCGCCGGGGCCGCCTCGGGCTGCGCCGCTGCCTCCGGCTGCGCGGCACCGACCGGGGCGATGCCGGTCTTGTCCCGCACCCAGCCGATCACGTGCCGCAGCGTCGGGAAGTCGCGCAACTGCAGGTTCTCGTCGCGCTCCACCCCGTACCGCTCGCGCACCGCCGCGAACACCTCGGCCTGCTTGACCGTGTCGACCCCGAGGTCCGCCTCCAGGTCCAGGTCCAGGTCCAACAACTCCGGCGGGTACCCGGTCATCTCCGCCACGATCGACACCACCGCGTCCACCACCGGATCCGCCGGGGCCTCCGCGGAGGCAGCGGCCGGCGCCGCCGCAGCGGGCGCCGGGGCGGCAGCAGCCGGGGCAGCCGGGACCGCCGCCGGAGCGGCAACAGGAGCAGCCAGCGCGGCCGTCGGGGCGATCCCGGTCTTGTCCCGCACCCAGCCGATCACGTGCCGCAGCGTCGGGAAGTCGCGCAGCTTGAGGTTCTCGTCGCGCTCCACCCCGTACCGCTCGCGCACCGCCGCGAACACCTCGGCCTGCTTGACCGTGTCGACCCCGAGGTCCGCCTCCAGGTCCAGGTCCAGGTCCAACAACTCCGGCGGGTACCCGGTCATCTC
>DATGDX010000009.1:0-4106 GCA_035310665.1 Mycobacteriales bacterium
ACCCGAGGTCTCGGGGCGGGCGCCGACCCGGAGGTCGGGCGGCAGGCGGCGGAGGACCACCGCGAGGAGATCGAGGAGGTTCTCAAGGGCGCCGACATGGTCTTCGTCACCGCCGGTGAGGGCGGTGGCACGGGGACCGGCGGCGCTCCGGTCGTGGCCAACGTCGCCCGCTCGCTCGGGGCGCTCACGATCGGCGTCGTCACCCGCCCGTTCACCTTCGAGGGGCGCCGGCGGGCGGCCCAGGCCGACACCGGCATCGAGACGCTGCGCAACGAGGTCGACACCCTCATCGTGATCCCCAACGATCGGCTGCTCGCCATGACCGAGCGTCACGTGAGCGTGCTCGACGCGTTCCGCAGCGCCGACCAGGTGCTGCTCTCCGGTGTGCAGGGCATCACCGACCTCATCACCACCCCCGGCCTGATCAACCTGGACTTCGCCGACGTCAAGTCCGTGATGTCCGGCGCGGGGTCCGCGCTCATGGGCATCGGGCACGCGCGGGGCGACGACCGGGCGGCTGCCGCGGCCGAGATGGCCATCTCCAGCCCGCTGCTCGAGGCGTCGGTCGACGGCGCCCACGGGGTGCTGCTGTCCATCCAGGGCGGCTCCGACCTCGGGCTGTTCGAGATCAACGAGGCGGCGCAGCTCGTCGCCGACGCCGCCCACCCCGAGGCCAACATCATCTTCGGGGCGGTCATCGACGACGCGCTCGGCGACGAGGTCCGGGTCACCGTCATCGCCGCCGGCTTCGACGGGACGCTGCGGGCCGCGCGCCCGTCCGCGCCCGCCCGCCGGGCCGGCACGGAGGCCCCAGCGGCGGGGAAGACCGTGACGGTGGGCGCCCCGACGGTCGGTGCGGCAACGCCCGCCCCGCCCGCGCCGCGCCCTGCCCCCGCCGCGGTCTCGGTCGCGGCCGCCGCCGGTGGAGCCAGTTACGGGTGGACCGCCGAGCAGCGCGCCCGCACCGGCTTCGACGGGCCCGGCGACGAGCTCGACGTCCCGGACTTCCTGAAGTAGGGCGTGCGCTCGGTCGACCTCGGAGCGGGCGTCGCCGCGGCGATCACCGACCGCACCGGAGGCACGAGCGCCCCGCCGTACGACGGCAACAACCTCGGGCGCTGTGTCGGCGACGCCCCGGCGGCGGTGGCGGCGAATCGCGCCGCCACCGCCGCCGCGCTCGCGCTCGACGCGTCCCGGGTGGTGTGGATGGCGCAGGTGCACGCCGCCCGGGTGACCGTGGTGGACTCGCCCCGTCCGGATCCGGTCGCCGTGACCGATGCGCTCGTCACCGCCACCCCCAGCCTGGCCCTCGCGGTGCTCGTCGCCGACTGCGCGCCGGTGCTGCTCGCCGACCCCGCCGCCCGCGTGGTCGCCGCCGCGCACGCAGGGCGGCGCGGTCTCGCCGCCGCCGTCGTGCCCCGCGCCGTGGCCGCGATGCTCGATGGCGGCGCGCGTCCCGGTGACGTCCGCGCCTTCGTCGGCCCGACCATCTGCGGCGGCTGCTACGAGGTCCCCGGCCCCCTCCAGGAGGAGGTCGCCGCCCGCGTGCCCGGCAGCGCGTGCACCACGCGGCGCGGAACGCCGGGCCTCGACCTGCGGTCCGGGCTGATCGGGCAGCTGCACGACGCCGGGATCGACGCGGTCGACGTCGACCCGACCTGCCCCGCCGAGCACCCGGCGTACTTCTCCTACCGCCGCGACGGGACCACCGGGCGGTTCGCCGGCTACGTCTGGCTGCGCCCGTGACCGAGCCGCCCCGCGACCGGCACCGGGAGCGCCGCGCCCAGCTCGCCGCGAACCTCGCCGCGTTGCGCTCCCGGCTCGCGGCCGCGTGCGCCGCCGCCGGTCGTGACCCGGGCGAGGTCACGCTGGTCGCGGTCACCAAGACGTTCCCGGCCTTCGACGTCCGCCTGCTCGCCGAGCTCGGGGTCCGCGACGTCGGGGAGAACCGCGACCAGGAGGCCGCGCCCAAAACGGCCGCCTGCGCGGACCTCGACCTCACCTGGCACTTCGTCGGGCGCCTGCAGACGAACAAGTGCCGCTCGGTCGCGACGTACGCCACCGTCGTGCACTCCGTCGACCGCCCGCGGCTCGTGCCCGCCCTCGCCGCCGCGGCCGCCCACGCCGGGCGCACCGTCACCGCCCTCGTGCAGGTGTCCCTCGACCCCGACGCCGACGCGTCCGACCCCGGGCGCGGCGGCGCGCCGCCCGCCGAGGTGCTCGCGCTCGCGGACGCGGTGGCTGCCGCCGACGGGCTGCGCCTGGGCGGCGTCATGGGGATCGCTCCGCTGGCCGGCGACCCGGAGCCCGCGTTCGCGCGGCTCGCCGAGCTCGCCCGCGCGGTCCGCGCCCGGCACCCCCACGCCGCGATCGTGTCGGCGGGGATGAGCGGCGACCTCGAGGCCGCGATCCGCCGCGGGGCGACGCACGTTCGTGTCGGCACGGCGTTGCTCGGCGGCCGGCCGCCACCGGTCCGGTAAGGTCCCCAACCGGCGGCCCCGGCAGCACTGCCCGGTCGCCGTTCCCCGCCAGGACCCCGGAGGAGACGGAGCATGGCCGGCGCGATGCGCAAGGTGGCCGAATACCTCGGCCTGGTGGAGCAGGACGAGCGCTTCGACGACGTCGACGACACCGAGGCGTTCGACGCAGAGCGCCCCCGGACCGCCCGCCGCAGCGCCGAGGACGAGCGGCGGCCGACCCCGCTGCGCGCGCACCTGGCGGGCGCGACGGCGTTCGGGGACGTGCGCCGCGTGACCGTCGACGACACGGACGAGCCCGCCTACCGGATCACGACCCTGCACCCGCGCACGTACAACGAGGCGCGGACGATCGGCGAGCACTTCCGCGACGGCACACCTGTGATCATGAACCTCTCCGACATGGACGACACGGACGCCAAGCGCCTGGTGGACTTCGCCGCCGGCCTGATCTTCGCGCTGCGCGGTAGCATCGAGCGGGTCACGAACAAGGTGTTCCTGCTGACGCCGGCAAACGTCGAGGTCACCGCGGAGGACAAGCGCCGCATCGCCGAGGGCGGCTTTTTCAACCAAAGCTGACGGAGGAGCCTGCCTGCCGTGACCACCGTGGGTTCCGTGCTCAGCACCGTCCTGTGGCTGTTCCTCCTCGTGCTGCTGTTCCGGTTGGTCATGGACTACGTGTTCCTCTTCGCCCGTTCCTACCGGCCGCGCGGAGTCATGGTCGTCCTGCTCGAGTTCACTTACTCCGTCACCGACCCCCCGCTCAAGCTGCTGCGCCGGTTCATCCCGCCGCTGCGGCTCGGCGGGGTGGCCATCGACCTGTCGTTCCTCGTGCTGTTCATCCTCGTGCAGATCCTGCTCAGCGTGGCCGGCTCGCTCTGACCGAGCGCCGACGCGGTCGGCCCCGCCCTGCTCCAGCCCCCGGCGAGGTGTCCCTGTGCCGTTGACCCCCGAGGACGTGCGCGGAAAGCAGTTCACGACGACACGGCTGCGCGAGGGGTACGACGAGGGCGAGGTCGACGCGTTCCTCGACGAGGTCGAGGCCGAGCTGTCCCGGCTGCTGTCCGAGAACGCCGATCTCACGGTCCGCACCGCCGATCTCGAGCAGCAGCTGGCCGCGGCGCGGGTGCGCGCCGCGGCCGCCGAGCCGCCGCCGGCGCCCGCCGCCCAGCCGGCTCCCGCGCCCGCCGCCCAGCCGGCTCCCGCCCAGCCGGCTCCCGCCCAGGTGGTCGAGGAGCCCGGCGAGGAGCCGAGTGAGCAGGCCGTGCTGCGGATCATCACGATGGCCCAGCGCACGGCGGACGAGGCCGTAGCCGAGGCGCGGCGGGAGGCCGAGTCGATCCGCGCCGCCGCCCGCGGCGAGGCCGAGGACGTGCTGGCCGAGGCGCGGGACAGGCACCGGACGATGCTCGGCGCGCTGGAGGCGCAACGGGAGCAGCTGGAGCGGCGGGTCACTGACCTCGAGACCTTCGCGCGGGAGCTGCACGGCCGGCTCAAGACCTACCTCGAGGCGCAGCTGCGTGACCTCGAGACCCGGGAGCCGATGGCGGCCCCCGCGGTGCGCTCCGCGTCGAGCCCGCCGCCGGGACTCGACGGCTCCCGCCGCGGCGAGCCGCACGAGCCGCCGGG
>DATGDX010000010.1:0-4388 GCA_035310665.1 Mycobacteriales bacterium
GCGGGAAGGCTCGGTGGACCCGGGATCGGCGCGGGGCTGCTCGGCGGGCGTGACGTGGGAGGCCGGGAGCTCGGCGGCTGGGTGCCGGGAGGCCGCCGGGGGCCCGGCCGAGCGGGCGGATTGGGCTTGACCCACGGACGAGGCTGGACCTTCGGCGGGCGTGGGACCGGCAGCGTTCGCGGCCGCTGATAGTTCGGGGGGCGCTGGCCAGTCGGGGGTGGGGGCGGCGGCGGGCTCGGCGGTCGCACCGCGGGCGACCGTGTGGCCGGCGGTCGCGAGCCCGGGGCCGGTTTCGGGGCGGGCTGCCGTCCCGGCACGAAACCGTGCGGCTTGGGCGCCGGCCGCGGCGACGTGGACCCCGGTCGGGGCGACGCGGTGGGCGGCGCTGATGTGCTGGGGCGCCGTGGCGGCGGCTTGGGCTTGGGCTGATTGCGGGTGTCTTTCGGCGGCGCCTTCGGGGACGCCTTGCTCTTCGGCGGCTTCGCCGCGGGCGCCGCCGTGCGTGCTTTCCGCGGCGCCGGGAACTCCTCGCGTCGGGTGAGCCCCCGTCTCGGCGGGAACGCCGGTGCCCCGACCTCGGGCGGCACCGGGGCGCCGGGCGGGGTGAAGACCACCGCCGGGGGCACGGAGGCCGACGGGGAACGTCCTCCGGCGGACACGAGCGATGCCCGACAGGCGTTCCCCAGTCCGGTGACCACGGCGGTGAGGGCACGAGCCCGCTGCGCACGCGCCGCGGCGCTCGACACCGTCTGCTCGCCACCACGCTGGCCGTTTCCCACCGCCTGCTCGTCGGCGCTGACCTGGCCGAGCACGGTCCGCGCGTCGTAGTGGGGGTACGTCGCGAACAGATCGGCCACGACGGCGTCGTACAGCGCCTCCAGGCTCGCACGCGCCGACCCGGAGTCAGCGAGGGCGCGCGACCCCAACGTCCCGGACCCCGCGAGCGAGCGCTGGAGGCTCGCGAGCTCGGCCTGTGCCGCGTCAGCGGCGCCGCGGACGGCCGTGACCTGGGCCGTGACGTCGCCGCAGCGCCCCGCCGCTGCCGCCGTCCGCGCGGTCGATGCGCCCGCGTCGAGCCGACGCAGGGAGAGGTCGACCTCGGCGACGTCGGCCTCCAGCGCGTCGCGCTGGGGAAGGAGCGGGACGGCCATGCGGAGATCGTCGAGCGACGCCAGCAGCCGCGTGTTCGCGGCCACCAGACGCGCCGCGGCGGCGGCCTGCGCGGCGTTTGGGGCGGCAGTGCCCCCCAGCACGGCCGCCCCGGCTCCGGTCGAGGACACCGGCCCGTCGATGCCCTCCGGTGGCCTGCTGCTCCCCACGGCGGAACACCCGGTGAGCAGGCTCACGACCACGGCGGCGTACAACGGCAGCGGACGTCGCGACATCTCCACCTCGCCGGCGTCCCGGCGCGGGGACGCACGTCGTCGTCGCCTACGCCGCGCTGAGCGACGTCGGCCGGTCGGTCCCCCCACGGCTCAGAGCGGAGGAAGCGGCTCTCGATACCTAATCTTTCAATAAGATTAGTCAAAGCACGTCTTGAGAGTCAGTCGACGCGGCCCTTCCCACGCCGCTGAACCGCGCGTTGCATCTCGCGTTGTGCCTGCTTGGTGGCCAACGCCTGGCGTTTGTCGTACGACCGCTTTCCTCGCGCCAGCGCGATCTCGACCTTGGCCTTGCCGTCCTTGAAGTACAGCGCCAGGGGGACGAGCGTGTATCCGCTCTCCTTCGTCTTTCCGATCAGTTTGAGGATCTCCCGCTTGTGCAGCAGCACCTTGCGCGGTCGGCGCGGTTCGTGGTTGGTCCAGGTGCCCTGCGTGTACTCGGGAATGTGCACCCCCTGTAACCACACCTCACCGTCGCGCACGAGAGCGAACCCGTCGACGAGCGACGCCCGCCCGGCGCGCAACGACTTCACCTCGGTTCCGGTGAGCACGAGCCCGGCCTCGTAGACGTCTTCGATGTGGTAGTCGTGGCGCGCCTTCTTGTTCTGTGCCACGAGTTTGCGCCCGGACTCTCGGACCACCGTCACCCCCGTCCGTTCGTGGCCGTGTCGACGAGCAGGCCCGCGAGCACCTCGAGGGCGCGCCGCTCCGCGACCTGCGGCGGACTGTCCGGCGGCACCTCGACGTCGGGCTCGACGCCCACCCCGTCGAGCAGCCGGCCCCCGGGTGTCCGGTACCTGCCGACCGTCAGCTCGAGCGCCGACCCGTCGGGCAGCCGCGCCGGCTCCTGCACCGAGCCCTTCCCGAAGGTCCGGGCGCCGACGACGACCGCCCGGCGCCGGTCCTGCAGCGCTCCGGCGACCACCTCGGCCGCGCTCGCCGTGCTGCCGTTGACGAGCACGACAAGCGGTGTGATCGCATCGCCCGCTCCGATCGCGTCGAGCCGGCGGGGGGTGCCGCGGCGTTCGTAGGAGACGACGGGGCCGCCGGCCAGGAACGCGGACGCGGTCTCCACGGCCTCGTCCAGCAGCCCGCCAGGGTTGTCGCGCATGTCGAGGATGATCCCGCGGGCGGGATGTGCCCGCTGCT
This sequence comes from Mycobacteriales bacterium, assembly GCA_035310665.1. GTDB lineage: Bacteria > Actinomycetota > Actinomycetes > DATGDX01 > DATGDX01 > DATGDX01. The sequence goes on from DATGDX010000010.1 coordinate 2,532, forward strand.
CCGCGGCGACCTGCCGCACTCGGCGCCCGACGCCGTGGGTGAACGCCGCGACGCGAATGCGCAGCACCCCCGACGGCAGGGTATCGGCGGTGACGTCGCCGGCGCGGAGGTCGGCTCGCCGTAACCGCACCGTGTGTGGGACACCCGCGCGGCGGATGCGGACCACCACCGCGCTGCCCGGGCTGCCGCGCAGCGCGGTGACGACGTCGGCGACGCTGCGCTGGGCGACCGACCGATCTCCGACTGCCACCACCTCGTCGCGCGTCTGGAGCCCCGCGGCCGCCGCGGGGGACCCGGGCTGGACGCTCGCGACCCGCACGCGTCCGTCGCGGTCACGGCGCACCCACACGCCGACCCCGGAGGTGCGCCCGTCGAGGACCGCCTGGAAGGCGGAGAATTCGTCGGGGCGGTAGTACGACGCCCACCGGTCGCCAAGCGCGCGCAGCATCCCGTCCACGGCCGCCCGCTCCAGCTCGGCACGAGGGACGGGGTGCGCGGCGCGGGCCGCGATCTGGTCGGCCGCCTGGTCCAGGATCCGGGGCTGGGGCCGCGCATCTTCGTCGCTGCCGACGACGCCGGTGACGATGCCGGCGGCGTACGCCGTCACCAGCGCGAGCACGGCGCCCGTCTTGCGCCCGATGCGACCAACCGGCGACATTCGGCGATTCTAGGAACATGGGCCGGCGAGCGGGGTCAGACCCACCAGTCGGGGTCGACGGGGGTCCCGTCCACACGGACCTCGAAGTGCAGGTGCGGCCCCGTCGACAGGCCCTCGTTCCCGATCGCGCCGACCGTCTCCCCCGCCGAAACCTGCTCACCGACGTCGACCGCGTCGCTCGACAGGTGCGCGTACGCCGTGGCCACGTCGTGCCCCGCGATCTCCCCGTGGTCGACGACGACCAGCCAGCCGTAGCCACTCGCCGGACCGGCGTAGATCACGGTGCCGTCGGCCGCCGCACGGACCGGAGCGCCGTAGCCGCCGCCGATGTCGATTCCGGCGTGGAACCGCATGACGTGGAAGATCGGGTGCATGCGCCAGCCGAAACCCGACGTCATCCCGCCGTTGGCTGGCCAGGCCATCCGCCCGGCGGCGTGCCGGGACGGCAGGTCCATGCTCGGGCGCCACCGGTGGCCACGCGACCCGGCGCGACCCGCTTCCCCGCGCGTGGTGGCGCGGGCGCGGATCAGCGCGGCCAGCCGCGCGGACTCGGCCTGCAGCTGCTCGTAGCGCCGCTGGTCGGCCGCCCGCTCCCGTCGCGCCACGTCCAGCGCGCTCTGCCGCTGCTCCACCAGCGCCCGAATCGCCCGTTCGGCGGCCTGGGCGCGCGCCGCCGCAGCGCGGCTGCGGACGAGACCGTCCGCCGCCTGCTGTCGTGCGGTGGCGACCCGCGCGCGCGTGTCGCGCATCAGGGCGCGCCGGCTGGCGAGCGCGGCCCGCTCGTCGGCCAGCTCCGCGAGCAGCGCGTTGTCGGCACGGAAGACGGCGCGGACCAACCCGACCCGGTCCGCGAGCTCGCCGGGGCTCTGGGACCCCACGATCACCGCGAGGTGCCCCAGCCCACCCTGCTGGTATTGCGCGCGGGCCAGCGCCCCGATCGCGTTGCGGCGCTCGGCGACTCGACCCTCCGCCTCCACGACCGCGGCCTCCGCCACACGCTCCTCGAGTCGGGCCCGCGCGAGCGCCGCGGCGGCCGCGGCGTCGCGGGCGCGGGCCGCGGCGAGCGTGCCACGAGCCTCGGCGGCGGCCTGCCGCGCGGTCGGCAACCGGGCGCCGACGGCGTCGAGGGCCGCCGCTGCCTGGCGCAACGCGGCGGAGGACTGCTCGAGGTCGTCGTGGGCACGGCGGACGCCGGAGTC
>DATGDX010000011.1:0-9779 GCA_035310665.1 Mycobacteriales bacterium
GTACGGCATCAGGATCTCGTGCGCGCCCCACTGCGCGACCGGCACGACGGGGCACCCGGTCGTGAGCGCGAGCCGCGCGACACCGGTGCGGCCGACCATCGGCCACAACTCCGGGTCACGCGTCACCGTACCCTCCGGGTAAATGATCAAGCATTCGCCCCGCTCCAGCGCCTCGACGGCGTCGCGCAACGCGACCGCAGCGTCCGCCGAGTTCCGGTGGACGGGGATCTGATCGGCGCCGCGCACGATCCGGCCGAGCAGCGGAAGCCGGAAGATCTCCGCTTTGGCGAGAAAGCGCGGCTCGCGCGGCAGGTCGTGCACGAAATGGCTGAGCGTCAGCGGGTCGACGTAGCTGATGTGGTTGACCGCGAGGATCACCCCGCCGGTGCGGGGGACGTTCTCGCGCCCACGCCAATCCCGCTTCGTGAACAGCAGGAGCAGCGGTTTGAGCACCACGACGACCAGCCGGTACCAGAAACCCAGCTTTCCGCGGCGCACTCGGGACCTCCGTTCCTCCCGTCGGCTCCCTGCCTGGATCGACTGCCCCGGATCGACTGCGGGAAGTGCAGGGGACGAGCCGCGGTCGCTCCGCAGTCTTGCCGGTGCGCCGGACTCGTGTCGAGCGACGCCCGCGGGGCAGGATCGCGTCGTGCGCTGGGTGCTCGTCGTACCCGTCAAGCGCCTGCTCGTCGCCAAGTCGCGGTTGGCGCCCCTCGCCGGGCCGCTGCGCACGGACCTGGCGCGAGCCATGGCGCTCGACACCGTCGCGGCGGCACTCACGTGCCCCGCGGTGGAAGCCGTCCTGGTCGTGACCGACGAGCCCGGCGTGGCGCGCGAGGCCTGGGACCTCGGGGCCCGCGTGGTGCCCGACTCCCCGAACGCCGGACTGAACCCGGCGCTCGAACACGCGGCGCTGATCGCCCGCGCCCGCTGGCCCGGCCGGGCGGTCGCGGCGCTGTCCGCGGACCTTCCCGCGCTGCGCCCGGACGACCTGGCGCGCGCACTCGACGCCGCCACCGCCCACCCTCGGGCGTTCCTGCCCGACGCGTCCGGGACCGGGACGACGCTGCTGTGCGCGCGGGTCGGCCAGCCGCTGGCCCCGGCGTTCGGCGCCGCGTCCCGGGACGGGCACCGCCGGGGGGGCGCGGTCGAGCTGCGGCTGCGCGGGGTGGAGTCGGTGGCTCGGGACGTGGACACGCCGGATGACCTGGCGGCCGCGGCCCGCCTGGGGATCGGGGCGCGCACGCGCGCCGTCATCACCCGCCTCGGCACTCCTGTAGGTTGACCGCGGTAGGTTGACCGCGTGCAGGCGACGGTGCGGACCTTCGACCCGCAGACACGCTCCGGCAGCGTGCTGCTCGACGACGGCCGCGAGCTGTTTTACGACGCGGCGGCCTTCGACGCGGGCGGCCTGCGGCTGCTGCGATTCGGGCAGCGGGTCCGGATCGAGGCTACGGGTGACCGCGTGACCTTCGTGACGCTCGCGACCTTCTGAGTTCCTCGCTCGTCAGTACGCCGAGGGGCGCGCCCGCTTCGCCGGCGTCCGCGTCGTTCCCGGCTGCGCAGCCGTCTTGGTCGCCGCTCTCTTCGTGGCGGCGGTCTTGGTGGCGGCGGTCTTCGTCGCCGCCGTCTTGACGGCCGCCGGCTTGGTGGCCGTCGTCTTGGTCGCAGCCATCTTCGTCGCCGCCGTCTTGGTCGCCGCCGTCTTGCTGGCCCCCGACTTTGTGGCGGCGGTCTTCGTCGCGGCGGTCTTGGCGGTCGCCGCCGCCTTCGTCGCCGCCGTCTTCGTGGCCGTCTTCGTCGCCGACGCGACCCGGCTCGTCGTGCCCGCGGCTCCACGGGCCGTTGCCGTCGCGGCCCCCGCGGCCGAGCGCCCGGTGCTCGCCGCCGTCTTCGGCAACTTCTTCGCGCCGCTGACGACGTCCTTGAACTGGCTTCCCGGACGGAACTTCGGGACGGCGGTCTTGCGCACCCGCACCCGCTCGCCCGTGGCCGGGTTGCGCGCAAGCCGCGCGGGTCGCTCCAGCCGTTCGAAGACGCCGAACCCGCTGATCGCCACCTTCTCACCCTTGGCGACCGTGCGAGTGATCGTGTCGACCACCACCTCGACCGCGTTCTTGGCCGCCCTCCGGTCACCAAGGTGGTCGGAGATGACCTCGATGAGCTCCGCCTTGTTCACGTCGTCCTCCGGTGCCGGTCGGCATGGTGCTGTCAACCGAAAGTAAGGGCACGCGGAGGACAACACAACGACCAGACGTCCTCTTTTTCCTTGTGTCCCTCGGAAAATCGCGCTCGGCGGGACCGAAACCCGCGCCGGGTGCGGCATTTCAGGCGGGCGCCGTGCGCGGAAGCCAGGAGGGGCGGCCGGACTCGTACGCCGCGACCTCGGCCTCGTGGCGCAGTGTCAGCCCGATGTCGTCGAGTCCCTCCATCAGCCGCCAGCGGGTGTAGTCGTCGACGTCGAAGGGGGCGACGATGCCACACGCCCGGACCTGCCGGGCGACGAGGTCCACCGTGACCTCCGTCGACGGATCGGATTCTACGGTGCGCATGAGTTCCTCGACCGCCACGGGGGACAGTTCGACCGGCAGCAACCCGCCCTTGAGCGCGTTGCCGCGGAAGATGTCCGCGAACCGCGGTGAGACGACCGCCCGGAAGCCGTAATCCTGCAGCGCCCATACGGCATGTTCCCGTGACGAGCCGGTTCCGAAGTCGGGGCCGGCGAGGAGCACCGACGCGCCGGCGTACTCCGAACGGTTGAGGACGAAATCGGGCTCGGCGCGCCAGGCGGCGAACAGCCCGTCGGCAAACCCGGTGCGCGTCACCCGCTTAAGGTACTCCGCCGGGATGATCTGATCCGTGTCCACGTTGCCGCGGCGCAGTGGCACCGCGCGCCCGGTGTGCACGGTGAACTTCTCCATCGCTCGCTCCTACAGGTCGGCGGGTGCGCGCAGCCGCCCGACGACGGCGGTGGCGGCGGCGACGGCCGGCGAGACCAGGTGGGTGCGCCCACCCTTGCCCTGGCGGCCCTCGAAGTTGCGGTTGGACGTAGACGCGCTGCGCTCCCCGGGCGCGAGCCGGTCGGGGTTCATGCCGAGGCACATCGAGCAGCCGGCGCCCCGCCACTCGGCGCCGGCCTCGACGAAGACCCGGTCGAGGCCCTCCGCCTCCGCCTGCTCCTTCACGGCCGCGGACCCGGGGACGACGAGCATCCGCACGCCGCCGGCGACCGAACGGCCGCGCAGCACGGCGGCGGCGGCGCGGAGGTCTTCGACCCGCCCGTTCGTGCACGACCCGACGAAGACGGTGTCGACCGCGACGTCGCGCAACGGCGTGCCCGGCGCCAACGCCATGTACTCCAAGGCCCGCTCCGCCGAGGCCCGCTCGGCGGCGTCGCTGAACGCCCGCGGGTCGGGAACCGACGCGTCGAGCGGTGCGGCCTGGCCGGGATTGGTGCCCCAGGTGACGTACGGCGACAGCAGCGCCGCGTCGACGACCACCTCACGGTCGAAAACCGCGTCGTCGTCGGTGTGCAGGGTGCGCCACGACTCCACCGCAGCGCGCCAGTCGTCGCCACGGGGTGCGTGCGGTCGCCCCTGCAGGTAGCCGACAGTCGTGTCGTCGGGAGCAATCATGCCGGCTCTGGCACCCGCCTCGATGGACATGTTGCACACCGTCATCCGGGCCTCCATCGACAGGCCGCGGATCGCCTCTCCGCGGTATTCGATGACGTGGCCCTGTCCGCCGCCGGTCCCGATCCGCGAGATCACCGCGAGGATCAGGTCCTTCGCGGTCACGCCCGCGGGCAGCACGCCGTCGACGGTGACCGCCATCGTCCGGAACGGGCGCAGCAGGAGGGTCTGCGTGGCGAGCACGTGCTCCACCTCGCTCGTCCCGATCCCGAACGCGAGCGCGCCGAACGCCCCGTGCGTGCTGGTGTGGCTGTCGCCGCACACGATGGTCATGCCGGGCTGGGTAAGCCCGAGCTGTGGGCCGATGACGTGGACGATGCCCTGCTGCGGGTCGCCCATCGGGTGCAGGGGGACGCCGAACTCGGCGCAGTTGCGCCGCAGCGTCTCGACCTGCGTCCGGCTGACCGGGTCGCTGATCGGCCCGGGCGTCGTCGGCACGTTGTGGTCCTCGGTGGCGAGCGTGAGGTCCGGGCGCCGCACCGGGCGGCCGGCCAGGCGCAGGCCGTCGAACGCCTGCGGGCTCGTCACCTCGTGCACGAGGTGCAGGTCGATGTAGAGCAGGTCGGGCTCGCCCTCCGCGCGGCGTACGACGTGCGCGTCCCAGACCTTCTCGGCAAGCGTTCGGCCCATCGTTGCCTCTCGAATCGTGAGACAGCAGTATTGCTATGTGGACAAGCCTAGCGCGGTCGGCGTTCTGGACAAGTCGGTGGCGATCCTCGCCGCACTCGAGGACGGGCCCGCGTCCCTGGCGTCGCTCGTCGAGCGGACGGGGCTGCCCCGGCCGACGGCGCACCGACTCGCCGTCGCGCTCGAGGTGCACCGGCTCGTGGGGCGCGACCGGGCCGGACGGTTCGTGCTGGGCCCGCGACTCGCGGAGCTCGCGGCCGCGACCGCCACCGACCGGCTGCTCGCCGCCGCCGGACCCGTCCTCGCCCGGCTGCGGGACGCGACCGGCGAGAGCGCGCAGCTCTACCGGCGGCAGGGCGCCTCGCGGGTGTGCGTCGCGGCGGCGGAGCGGGCGAGCGGACTGCGCGACACGGTCCCGGTCGGCGCGGTGCTGCCGTTGACCGCGGGATCGGCGGCGCAGGTGCTGCTCGCGTGGGACGGGGCCGACCGGTCCCGGCCGCTGGCGCCCGAGACCGCCTTCACCACCGCGGCGCTGGGCGCGGTGCGCCGCCGCGGGTGGGCGGCGACGATCGCGGAGCGGGAGCCGGGCCTCGCCTCCGTCTCCGCGCCCGTGTTCTCCCCCAGCGCTCGGGTGGTGGCCGCGGTGTCGGTGAGCGGCCCCATCGAGCGGCTCTCCCGGTCCCCCGGCAGGCTGCACGCGCGGCCGGTCGTCGAGGCGGGCCGCGAGCTCACGGCGGCGCTGCGCGATTCGGCGTGAGCGTCACGGTCGAGTTCACGCGCAGCTTGGCCATTGACAGCGCGCCTCACGTGGGCGGCGCGAGCGCGGCGGGCAGCTCGGTCAGCTCCACCACGCGGTGCACCGGTGGTGCGGTGGCGGGCGTCGAGCAGGTCAGCGGACGCGGCGGCCCGGGGCGTGTCGTGTCGACCGAGACCCGCCAGGTGCCGCGACCGTCGACCGTCCACGTCGTGCTCGTCCGGAGTCCGGCGCGGGTCAGGGAGACGAGCCGCACCGCGCCGACGTCGGTGACGGCGAGGCGGCTACGCAGCGCGATCTCGGCGTACTGACCCGCGTAGGGCAGCGCGCAGCGCCCGCGCAGCAGGTCGAGGACGCACCGCCCCCGCGTGTGGGCGGCGACCAGCTCGCGGGCCCGCTCCGCGGTGACCCGCCCGTAGTACAGGCCGTCGGGGAGCATGAGGACGTTGCCGGCGAAGCGGTCTCCCCCGACGTGGGACACCTCCCATGCGGCGGCACCGGCGGCTGCCTCGAGCGCGGCGGCGACCGGACGGCCGCGCTCGGCGCAGCAGGCGTCGTGGCGCCCGTGGGTGCAGGTGAGGAAGACCTCCTCCATGTCCTCCCACCCGTCCGCCGTCTCCCCCGCCCGCAGGCAGGCGAGCAGGTCGGCCAGGGGCACCCGTCCCAGCTCGCGGGCGTCCAGCACGCGCGCCGTCCCGCGTCCCCCGTCCTGGTGGCACACCGCCAGCGCGAGCCACGGGTGCGCCGGCATCCCCGGCCTGCTCCCGTGCCGGCGCACGAGCAGTGGGCGTACGGCGAACGCGTCGCACGCCGCGAGCAGCGGGGCCACGCCCTCGGGCAGCGAGGCGGTCCGCACGGCCACCGGCCACGGGCCGCCGTGTTCGAGGAGCAGGAAGGCGCGCACGTTCGACGCCGTGCCGCTCGGGTCCTCGCCGAACGCGAGGCTGCACGCGGCGCAACGCAAGGCGCTGGTCATGGCTGCGGCGAGAGGAGTCCCTCGCGCACCAATCTCCGGCACAGCACCACACGGCTTTCCGCGTCGAGGTGATCGGCAAGGTCGACCGGCCGCAGCTCGTCGCGCGCGGCGACGACGGTCAGCGCGGGTCGGATCCAGACCGGGACGTCAAGCTCGCGATCGCCCAGCAGCAGCCTCGCCCGGTCCGGGGCCGTACCTGGCGCGAGGCGGACCACGGCCCCGGGACGCCGGACCAGTCGCGTGCCGTCGCCCAACGCCGCGAGGTGCTGACGGTCGACGAGGGAACCGCCGAGGAGCGGCGGCCGGCAGGTGAGGAACTGCTCCGCCACGCGCATCGCGACCGCCCGCACATCGACCTCGCCGAGAGCCGTGGCGAGCTGCTGCAGGCGCTCGCCCAGCGCCGCGCCGACCCCCGGGACGTCCTCGATCCAGCGAGCCGGAATCGCCTCGTCGACACCGTCGACGGCATCGCTCAGTGCTTCCGCGAGGGCACAGGTGAGGACGTCGCGCCACCGCGTGGGAACGATGCCGATGGTGATGTGACCCGACAGCGACTGCTGGGCGCGGGCGGCGTGCGGCGTCCCCGTCGGCAGGTACTGCACGTCGCCGGGGCGCAACAGCTGCTCGACCGGAGCGACCCCCGGTTCGTGCCGCTGCTGCCACGGCGTGGCGTGCACCTCCCACGCCTTCGTGCCGAACGATTGCAGCACGAGGACGTCGTGCGGGTCGCGGTGCAGCGCCAGGCCCCGCGCGCCCGGCGGGGTGATGTACGCGTTGGCCTGACACCGGTGCCCCAGGTCGACCTCGAGGTGTCGGCACAGCAGTGCCAGCGGGCGGTGGTACCGGTGAACGCCCTGGAGCACGAGGGTCGCCCCGTCGTCCAGGGCCCGCAACACCTTCGGCGGGGACACGAGACCGTCGTACGCCCGGCCCCCGATCGCCCCAGAGGTCGTGTACGCCGACGGCGCGAGCGGCGTGCCGTCCCGGACCAGCCGGAAGGCCGGGGTCCGCAGCGACGAAGAGGTGATCAGGCGGTCGACGTCCTGCAGCGACAGCAGGTCCGTGGCCGGGATTCCCGCGGCGTGGACCTGGGATCGTCGCGCCCACACGTGGTCGACGAACCGCTCGATGTCACCGACGCATCGGGCCAACGCAGACGGCGCCCGGTCGCTCACACCGGCCCGCTCGGCGGTTCGTGGGGGCGGGACGCGCTCAGGCGCGGCTGTCGGTCGCGTCCGCGTCCGTGGAGTCCTCGTCGACTCCGTCGGTGGCGTCCGTCGCGTCCGCATCGGTCGCGTCCGCATCGGTCGCGCCCGTCGATTCGGTGTCGGTCATGTCCGCGTCGGCCGCGTCGATCGCGTCGGCGTCGCGGTCGCCACCGGACGACGTCGCACCCGAGCTGACGATGTCGTCGTCGCTGAGCGGGCGCTGCGGGGTCTCGGACATCATCCTTCTCCTTCACTGGGAACTGCCGCGGTCACGTCTCGCGTCCGCGCCCACCGTAGTCGGCCCACCAACGCCCCTGGCCCGTGCGGTCCGGACGCCGCGTCAGATCCCGACGAAGACGTCGACGCCGTCGACCTCGAGGAAGCCGAGCCGGGCGTAGACCCGCGCCGCCTCGTCGGTGTCCGGGTGCAGGTGGACCCACCGCGCGCCGTCGTCGATCCCGCGAGCGATGAGCCATGACGACATCGCCGCCGCCACGCCGCGGCGCCGGTGACCGGGCAGAACCCCTACCCCGGCGACGTACAGCGCGGGACCCGCACGTCCGTTGCTGTAGACGGAGTACGCCGTTCCGATGGGGCGCCGGCGGTCGACCGCGAGCGCGGTGGTGACGACGGGCGACGCGCGGAGGTGCGGGGCGAGCCACCGGCGCTGCAGCGCCGGGTCGGCGTGGAACGCCGCGGCATCGACGTCCACCACTGCGTCGAGGTCCGCCTCCGTGGCCAGGTGCACCTCGACGGCGTCGAGCGATGGACTCAGCCGGAACGCGGCGCCGGGCAGCACCATGAGCCGTTGCCGAAACAGGCGGCGGCCGCGGGTCCACCCGACGTGCGGAGGAACCCGCAGTCCCCACGGGACCCGTCGCGCCTCGTACCACGCCCTAACCGCCGCGACGTCGACCTCGTCGGCGTCGTCCACGTCACCGGTATTCCACTGCGGGTGGGGCAGGCCCGAGGCCATCAGGCGAACTCCGGGGAGCGAGGCGACTGCCCCGTGCACCCGCCCGAGTTCCTGCCACGCGTCGGCCAGCGCGGTGCGCGCAACCGCCCCGAGGTCGCTCCCGCCCGTCATCGCCGGGGGGACGTACCATCCACGACGCGCCCACGGTGCAGGGGGCGCCGTGAGCGGTGTGCCCGGCTCAGTCCGGGGGACGGGGGGTGAACGCGACCTCCTGATCCGCCCCAGGCTGGACGACCAGCGCAGACCCGCTCGGCATTTCGTGCCAGAGGCCGGGAAGGTCGCCGAGCGGCTCGGACACGACCGCGCGCGCGTCGTCGCCGACGTGCCAGAACCTCTCGTCGTCCGGATAGAGCAGGCGCACGGCGCGCGCGTCGGCGGTGACGTACAGCGAGTTGACGACGGCGCCGCTCGCGTACCGTGCGGCGTACACGCGCTCCCCGTCGCTCAACCCGACCGTCATCTGCAGCGGTTCGACGACGCCGTGACGGCGACCGGTCTCCTCGACGAACCAGGCCATCCGCTCCAGCGCCGCCAACGGCTCCTCCTGCAGGCCGAACGTCAGGGCGAGGTGGAACATCAGTTCGGAGTCGGTCGTGCCCTCGATCGAAGGGAACAGCTCGGGATCCACCGCAAGCAGCAGCTCGCGCCGCAGGCGGACGTAGTCGTCGATGTATCCGTTGTGCACGAACAGCCACCTGCCGTGCCGGAAGGGATGGCAGTTGCTCTGCTCGACGGGGGTGCCCGTCGCCGCCCGGACGTGGGCCAGGAACAGCCGCGATTCGATGTGACCCGCCAGCTCACGCAGATTGCGGTCGCCCCACGCCGGCGCGATGCTGCGGTAGAGGCCGGGAACGTCTCGATTGCCGTACCACCCGAGCCCGAAACCGTCGGCGTTGGGATAGCCGCCCGCCAGACGATCCCGGCGGCTCTGCTGGACGAGCGAGTACTTCGCGTCGTGCAGCAACAGCTCTGGCCGGATCGGGTTCCCGGAATACGCCAACCACCGGCACACGCGGTCACCCTAACGGGCTCCGTCCGGGACGGCCCTGTGGAGCATCCAGTAGCTCCTCGCCGGAGTCCCCCGATGTCCTTCGTCCCAGGTGGGCCCAGGCGGCGAGATCGGGTGGGACGAGCTCGGCGACGCGGTCGCGGTAGCGGCGCACGTCCTCCGCGTCGAGCAGCTCCCGCCACTGTCCGCTGCACCCTCGGTGGAAGAACTCGCGGGTGTCGCGCCAGATGTGGTTGCCGACCTCGGGCGCCAAGTCATCCGCACGCTGCTTCATCCGCTGGAACGTGGAGGCCGCGGCGAACTCGTTCTCTCGGGCGTCGCTGAGCCCGATCGCAAGCACGTCGGCGAGGCGCCGAAGCTCACCGGGCAGGTCCTCCAGGAGGTCGTTGTAGTGAAACAGGGCGACGTTCGGCTCCTCTCGCCGAGTCCAGAACGTCTGCAGGTGGTGGAGGATGTCGCGCAGACTCGGACCCATCGCGCCCGTGTCGCCGTACGCCCACTGCCGGAAGCGCTCTTTCGGGTCCGCCGGCGGCGGTG
>DATGDX010000012.1:0-28705 GCA_035310665.1 Mycobacteriales bacterium
CCGCCTCGGGATCCACCTCGGCGCCCTCGCCGATCCACACGCCCGGGGACATCTCGAACCCGTCGATCTCGACGTCGACCGCGCCGTTGAGCACGTCGGCCTGCGCCTTGAGGTAGCTCTCGTGGGTGCCGACGTCCTCCCAGTAGCCGCTCGCGACGTAGCCGAACACCGGCGCGCCGTCGGCGAGCAGCTTCGGGAAGACGTCGCCGGACCAGTCGACCACCTCGCCGCCCGCGACGTGGTCGAACACCTCCGGCTCCATGACGTAGATCCCGGTGTTCACGGTGTCGGAGAACACCTGGCCCCAGGTGGGCTTCTCCAGGAACCGCTCGACCCGGCCGTCCTCCCCGACGATCGTGATGCCGTACTCGAGGGGATCGGGCACCCGGGTCAGGCACACGGTGACGAGCGCGCCGTTGGCCCGGTGGTAGTCGACCAGGGCGGTCAGGTCGATGTCGGTGAGCGCGTCGCCGGAGATGACGAGGAACGCGTCGCTGCGCAGCGCGGCCTCGGCGTTCTTGACGCTGCCCGCCGTTCCGAGCGGCAGCTCCTCGGTCGCGTAGGTGAGGGACATCCCCAGCTCGGACCCGTCGCCGAAATAGTTGCGGACCAGCGCGGCGAGGAACTGCACGGTGACCACGGTCTCGGTGAACCGGTGCCGTCGCAGCAGCCGCAGCACGTGTTCCATGATCGGACGGTTGGCGACCGGAAGCAGCGGCTTGGGCTGGTTCGCGGTCATGGGGCGCAGCCGGGTCCCCTCCCCCCCGGCCATGACGACGGCCTTCACCCGCCGCCCCTGACGCGGGGGGCGCTCGGCACCGGGTCGTCGGGGTGCGGAACGGAGGCCTGCGGGTCGGCGAGCACGAGGCGGCGCACCTGGAGGAGGTAGAGCAGCGCGGCCCACCAGTACAGCCCGGTCCCCCAGCCGAGGAAGGCCCAGCCGAGGACGCGCGCCGGGTTCGCCACGAGGCTGCTGCCGTCGCCGAGGAGCACGAGCGGGAAGGCGCAGAGCAGGGCGAAGGTCGCGGCCTTGCCGAGGAAGTGCACCGGGGGCGGCCCGTACCCGTGGCGGCGCAGCACCGGCAGCGCCCCCGCGAGCACGACGTCGCGGGCGGCGAGCACCAACGCCAGCTCCACGGGGATCACGCCGCGCACCGCCAGCGCGACGACCACCGTCACGACCGTCAGCCGGTCCGCGAGCGGGTCCAGCAGCTGGCCGAGCCGGGTGGTCTGGCCCCAGGCGCGGGCGAGGCGGCCGTCGAGGTAGTCGCTCACCCCGCTGGCGACGAGGACGGCCAATGCCCAGCCGTCGGCGCGCGGGCCGAGCACGAGCCAGACGAACAGCGGGACGGCGAGCAGCCGGAACAGGCTCAGCGCGTTCGGCACCGTCACGACGCGGGACGAGACGGGCGCCGGGTGCCCCACGTGTCCTCCCGCGCTCGGGATTCGAGCCCCGGCCTCCGGGCCCCGGGGCTGGGCTGGGTCGGGGTGGCCGGATTTGAACCGACGACCTTCTGACCCCCAGTCAGACGCGCTGCCAAGCTGCGCCACACCCCGATGCCGACCGGACCACACTACCGCAGCCCCCTACCGCTGGAGGGTCGCGGCGCGGCCCCGCTCCCGGGTCCGCACGCTGATCTCGATCGGGGATCCCGGGAAGCCGAACTCCTCGCGCAGCCGGCGTTCCAGGAACCGCCGGTAGCCGGCCTCGAGGAAGCCGGTGGTGAACAGGACGAACCGGGGCGGGCGCACCCCTGCTTGCGTGGCGAACAACACCCTCGGTTGCCGCCCCCCGCGCGCCGCCGGCGGGGTCGCCGTGACGACCCCACCGAGCCAGGCGTTGAGCCGTCCGGTAGGAACCCGCTGCTCCCAGCCGCTCAGCGCCCGCTCCAGCGCCGGCGCCAGCCGCTCCACCCCGCGCCCGGTCCGCGCGGACAGGTTGACCCGCGGCGCCCAGGCGACGCGCGCGAGGTCGCGGCGGATCTCCCTTTCCAGCGTTCGCCGCCGGTCCTCGTCGAGCAGGTCCCACTTGTTGACCGCGAGGACCAACGCACGACCGGCGTCGAGGACCCTGGAGAGGATGCGCTGGTCCTGCTCTGCGAGCGGCTCGGCGGCATCGAGCACCACGACCGCCACCTCCGCCGCGGACAGCGCCGCGGTCGTCCGCAGGTGCGCGAAGTACTCGGTCCCCGACGCCTCGCGGACCCGCCGTCGGATGCCGGCGGTGTCCACGAACCGCCACGTCCGCCCGCCGATCTCGACCAGCGAGTCGACCGGGTCCCGGGTGGTGCCGGCGACCTCGTCGACGAGGACTCGCTCCTCGCCCGCGAGCCGGTTGAGCAGGCTCGACTTCCCCACGTTGGGACGGCCGAGGAGGGCGACGCGCCGCGGGCCCTCGTCCTCCTCCGGGCGCTCGACCGGCGCCTCGGGGAGCACCTCGAGCACGCGGTCGAGCAGGTCCCCGCTCCCCCGCCCGTGCAACGCGCTGACCGGCACCGGCTCCCCCAGGCCGAGCGACCACAACCCGGTCGCGTCCGCCTCCGCCCGCGTGTCGTCGACCTTGTTCGCGGCGAGGATCACGGGCCGGCCGGCGCGGCGCAGCACCCGCGCGATCGCCTCGTCGGCGGCGGTCACGCCGACCGTGGCGTCGGCGACGACGAGCACCGCGTCGGCCGCGGCCGCGGCGAGCTCCGCCTGCGCGGCGACCCGCGCCGCCAGCCCTCGGGCGCCCGGCTCCCAGCCCCCGGTGTCGACGACGGTGAAACGGCGCCCCTGCCACACGGCGTCGTACGCGACCCGGTCGCGGGTCACACCCGGCACGTCCTCGACGACCGCCTCCCGCCGCCCGAGGATGCGGTTGACCAGCGTGCTCTTGCCGACGTTGGGCCGTCCGACGACGGCGAGGACGGGCCGGGGCTCAGTCGAGGGCCGGGGCTCAGTCGAGGGCCGGGGTTCAGTTGGAGCCCGGGGCTCGGTCATGGGGACGCGGTCAACCGAATCGCGGCGGCGACGACGCGGTCCACCGCCTCGCCGGCGGTCATCGTCGTCGTGTCGAGGTGGAGCGCGTCCGCGGCGCGGGTCAGCGGGGAGACCGGTCGGGAGGAGTCGACCGCGTCCCGGCGGGCGAGGGCGACGTGGGCGCGCTCGACCGCGCCGCGGGACGTCGCGCCGTCGGTCTCCAGCGCGCGACGGCGCGCGCGCACGGCGGGGTCGGCGGTGAGGAACACCTTGACCGGGGCGTCGGGAGCGACCACCGTGCCGATGTCCCGGCCCTCGACGACGATCGCCCCGTCCCCGATCAGCTCCCGTTGCCGCTGCACGAGCAGCGCGCGGACCGCGGGGATCGCGCTCACCGCGCTGACCGCGGCGGTCACCGCCGGGCCGCGGATCGCGGCGCTCACGTCGGTGTCGCCGACCCGGACGGTCGGGCCGCGCACGTCGGTGCCGACCTGCAGCGCGAGGCGGGCGGCGACCGCCGTGACCGCGCCGGCGTCCGCGGGATCCACGCCCCGGCGCAGCACCTCCCAGGTGAGCGCGCGGTACATCGCCCCGGTGTCCAGATACCGCAGGCCCAGCCGCTCGGCGACGCCGCGGGAGACCGTGCTCTTCCCGGAGCCGGACGGCCCGTCGACCGCGATGACGAGGCCACGGGAGGGCGTGGCGGGCGGCTGCCCGTCCGGCGGATGAGCGCTCACAATGCGTGATCCTACTGGTGACGGCGGCTACGAGCGGACCGGCCAGCCGGCGGCGCGCAGCCGCGCGGCGAGATCATCGGCGGCGGTCGCGGGGACGTGCAGCTCGGCGATGCCCAGCGGCTGGCCGCGTGCGTGCTCGAGCACGAGGTCGTCCAGGTTGACGCCGGCGCGCGCGACGTCGCCGAGCAGCCGGGCCAGCTCGCCCGACCGGTCGCTGACCACGACCGGGACGACGCCGCTGCTCGGGGCCGGGATGCCCCGCTTGCCGGGCAGCCGGGCCCGCCCGGCCCGCCCCCGCGCCAGCGTCGCCCGGACCTGCTCCAGCGCCTCGCCCACGCCGTCGCCGCCCGCCGCCAGCCGACCGACCGCGGCGGTGAGCGCGTGGAGCGCGTCGGCGTACGCGCGGAGCTCGTCGCGGATCGCCGCGGCGTTCCCGGCGACGATTCCCACCCATAGCTCCGTGTCGGAGGCGGCGATGCGGGTCGTGTCGCGCAGCCCCTGGCCGGCGAGACCGAGCGCCTCGTCGGGCGCGGCGATGAGGCGCCCGGCGAGCAGGCTGGCGACGAGCTGCGGGAGGTGGGAGACCAGCGCGACCGCGGCGTCGTGCGCGCCGGCGTCCATCTCCACCACCCGCGCGCGACACGCCTCCGCGAGCGCGCGGACGTCGGCGAGCGCCCCCGGTTCGGCGACGGGCGGGGCCACGAGGACCCACGGGCGCTCGGCGAACAGGTCGGCGCGGGCGGCCGCGGGCCCGCTGCGTTCGCGGCCGGCCAGCGGGTGCCCGCCGACGAACCGGCGCAGGTCGGCCCCGCCGGTCACCGCGTCGCGCAGCACGCCGGCCTTGGTGCTCGCGACGTCGGTGTACGTCCGGGCCACGCCCCGGGCCTGCAGCGCGACGAGGGCGGGGGCGACCGCGTCCGGGGGGACGGCGAGTACGGCGACGTCGACCTGCTCGCCCGTCCACCGCTCACCGACGCCCAGCTCCACCGCCAACCCGAGCGGGGCGGGCGCCGCGTCGTCCAGCCACACCCGGACCCCCGCCCGGCGCAGCGCCAGGCCGACCGACGCGCCGACGAGGCCGGTGCCCACGACCAGCACGCTGCCGATCACCGGGGTCGCGGAAGCACTCCCTGCGGAGGGACTCGCAGCGGAAGCCGCCGGTGTGGGGGTCACTGCGGCAGGTCCGTGCGCAGCGCCGCCGTGCCCCCGAGGTACACGTGGGGGATCGCCGCGCGCGGCCGGTCGGTCTCGACGTGCGCGAGCAGCCGGATGACGCGCGGCATCGCCCCCGGGACCGCGATCTCGGTCGCGCACAGCAGCGGCACGTCGGCCATGCCGAGCCGGCGGGCGGCGTACGCCGGGAACTCGGCGGTGAGGTCCGCGGTCGCGGTGAACACGATGCTGATGAGGTCGGCGCCCGCGAGGTCGTTGCGACGCAGCACCTCGGTGACGAGGTCCGCGGTCGCGGTGAGGATCGCGTCCCGGTCGTCGGCGGCGACCTGCACCGCTCCGCGCACGGCTCGGACGGCCACGGCACC
The DNA here is from genome assembly GCA_035310665.1 of Mycobacteriales bacterium. GTDB lineage: Bacteria > Actinomycetota > Actinomycetes > DATGDX01 > DATGDX01 > DATGDX01. Next base: position 5,234 of record DATGDX010000012.1, read on the forward strand.
TCCCCGTCCCCGCGGCCCGCTCGGGCCGGCTCGCCGCCGCGTCACCCTAGCGGTCTACAGGCGGACCAGGTCGTAGAGCGCGCTGACCTCGCCGCGGGCGAGGTGGCGGGTGCGCCCGGGCTTGAGGTCGCCGAGCGCCACCGGGCCGATCCGGGTGCGCACGAGCCGGTGCGCGGGGTGCCCGACGGCCTCGAGCAGTCGCCGGACCAGCCGGTTGCGGCCCTCGTGCAGCACGACCTCGACCAGGAGGCGGGAGCCGGACGATTCGATGACGCGGAACTCGTCCACCCGCGCGGGGCCGTCGTCCAGGTCGACGCCGTCGCGCAGCCGGCGTCCGACCCCGCGCGGCAGCGGCCCGGTGACCTCGGCCAGGTAGGTCTTGGGCACCTCGAACGACGGGTGGGCCAGCCGGTGGGCCAGCTCACCGTCGTTGGTGAGCAGCAGCAGCCCCTCGGTGTCGGCGTCGAGGCGCCCCACGTGGAACAGCCGCTCCCGGCGTTCCCCGACCAGGTCCGCGAGGCAGCGGCGGCCCTGCGGGTCCGCTATCGTGCTCACCACGCCGCGCGGCTTGTTCAGGGCCAGGTGGACCAGGTGCGGGGCGGCCACCACGCGCTGCCCGTCGACCCGAATGGCCGCGTGCCGCGGGTCGACACGCTGCCCGAGCCGGGCGGGCCGCCCGTCGACCTGGACCCGCCCGGCCGCGATCAGCTCGTCGCACGCCCGCCGGCTGCCGAGCCCGGCCGCGGCGAGCACCTTCTGCAGCCGGCGACCCTCACCCTCATCCTGACGTTCACGGTGTGGTGGCATCCTCGCCGTCCAGCGTCGCGATGTCGGGCAGGAACGGCGCGAGATCGGGCAGCTCGTCGAGGGTGGAGATGCCCAGCCGCTCGAGGAAGTACCCGGTCGTGCGGTACAGCGCCGCGCCGGTCTCCGGGTCGTTCCCGGTCTCCTCGACGAGCCCGCGGGCGACGAGGGTGCGCACGACCCCGTCGCAGTTGACCCCGCGGACCGCGGCGATGCGCCCGCGGGTCACCGGCTGGCGGTAGGCGACGACGGCGAGGGTTTCCAGCGCGGCCTGGGTGAGCCGGGCCTGCTGCCCGTCGACGACGAACCGTTCGACGACCTCGGCGCACGCCGGGTGCGTGTACAGCCGCCAGCCGCCGGCGACGGAACGCAGCTCGAACCCGCGCCCCTGCGCGGCGTACTCCTCGGCGAGTCCGGCGAGGGTGCGGGCCACCTCGTCGGGCGGCCGCTGCACGACCGCGGCGAGCGTGGCCTCCGGCACCGGCTGGTCGGCGACGAGCAGGACCGCCTCGAGCTGGGCGCGCAGGGGCGCCGGCGGTAGCTCGCTCACGCGGTGCCTCCCGCGCCCGACCCTCGCCGTCCCGTCCGCGGTCCTGTCCGCCGTCCCACTCGCCGTCCCTTCACCCGGTTCCGTCGCCGCGCGGCTCGGCAGTGCCGACCTCGTCGGCGTCCCCGTAACTCTCGACCTCTCCTTCACCGTCACCATCAGGGTTACCGTCACTGTCACTGGCACTGGCACTGGCACTCTCACTGGCACCGCGACCCTGCCAGCGCACGTGCAGCTCGCCGAGCGGAGCCACCTGCTCGAAGGCGACGAGCCCGTCGCGGAACAGCTCGAGCAGGGCCAGGAACCGGGCCACGACGTGGACGGTCGCGGCGCAGTCCGCGGTGAGCGCGCGGAACGTCGCCCCGCCGCAGCCGCGCAGCCGCCGCGCCAGCAGGACCGCCTGCTCGCGCACGTTCACCGCGGGCGCGTGCACGTGGTCGATCGCGACGACGGGGGCCGGGCGCGGCGCGAGCGTACGCGCGGCCAGCGCCGCGAACTCGTGCGGGCCCAGGCCGATGAGCACCTCGGGGAGCAGGCCGGCGAACCGCGGCTCGAGGGTGACGGCGCGCGGGTAGCGGCGCGCCTCGGCGGCGACCATGTCGGCGAGCAGGCGGGCGACCTGCTGGTAGGCGCGGTACTGCAGCAGCCGGGCGAACAGCAGGTCGCGCGCCTCGAGCAGGGCCAGGTCCTCCTCGTCGTCGACCTCCCCGGCGGGCAGCAGCCGGGCCGCCTTGAGGTCGAGCAGCGTCGCGGCGACGACGAGGAACGCGCTGGCCTGCCCCAGGTCCCACTGGCCGCCGAGGGCGTGGATGTGGGCGAGGAACTCGTCGGTCACCTGCGCCAGCGCGACCTCGGTGACGTCGAGCTGGTGGCGGGCGATGAGCGAGAGCAGCAGGTCGAACGGTCCTTCGAACACCTCCAGCCGGACCGAGAACGTCGGTCGTTCCTCGACCTCCGCGGGGCTCACGGTCACGCTCTGGTCAGCACGGCGAGCAGCGGGCCGCCGACCAGGTCGAGGAGGACGAGCAGCAGCGGGGCCTCGCCGGCGATCGGCAGCAGGAGGAGCACGAGCAGCACCGCGACGCCCCAGTTGTGCTCGGCGAGGTAGTACTCCGCCCGCTGCCACCCGGCGCTGCGCGGCGCGTGCGCGAACAGCAGCTGGCCGCCGTCCAGCGGTGGCATCGGCACCAGGGCCAGGAGCCCCATCGCCAGGTTCTGCACGCCGACGAGCAGCAGTGCGAGCGGCAGCAGGGAAAGCCCGGGCGCCTGCCCGTGCAGGAGATCGGGCAGGGACGCCACCGACGCGACCCGCGGGTCGCCGCCGGCGGCCCGATACAGCAGCAGCGCCGCCGCCGCGACCGCGAGGTTGGCCGCGGGACCGGCGAGCAGCACGAGATCGTCGCGCTGCCAGCCCCGCCGCCGCCGGGGCCCCAGCCCGGGGCGACGCGCCCACCCGGTGCCCCCGAGCGCGGCGGCGATGGCGCCGAACGGGTCGACCGCACCGGACAGGGCGCGGCGGAGCGCGAGCCGGCGCCGGGCGCCGGGCGCCGCGGTGCGCAGCCGCGGGCGGACGGCGACGCGCTGGGCGGCGACGTGCACGACGAGACCGAGGACGAACCCGGCGAGCAGGGCGACGAAAGCGGCGGGTGACCGCAACGCGTAGGGCACGCGCGGCTAGCCGCTCACGACGCGGGGCACCGGGCGAGGACCTCCTTCGCGAGCGCGCGGTAGGCGGTGGCGCCCACGGACTGCGGGTCGTACGTCGTGATCGGGCGTCCCGACACCGTCGTCTCCGGGAACCGGATCGTGCGGTTGACGACCGTGTGGAAGACCAGGTCGCCGAAGCGCTCGACGACCCGGGCCAGCACCTCCCGCCCGTGCACCGTGCGCGCGTCGTACATGGTCGCGAGGATCCCGTCCAGGCGCAGCCGCGGGTTGAGCCGCTCCTGCACCTTCGCGATCGTCTGCTCGAGCAGGGCGAGGCCGCGCAACGCGAAGAACTCGCACATCAACGGCACGATGACGCCGTGCGCGGCGGTGAGCGCGTTCACGGTGAGCAGGCCGAGCGACGGTTGGCAGTCGATGAGCACCACGTCGTAGTTCGGCAGCGCGGGGGCGAGGACCCGGGCGAGGGTCTGCTCGCGGGCCACCTCGTTGACGAGCTGCAGCTCGGCCGCGGACAGCTCGATGTTGCTGGGCAGCAGGTCGACACCGGGGACCGTGGTCGCGAGCCGGACGTCGTCGATCGTGACGCCGGGTTCCAGGACCAGGTCGCGGACCGTGCGCTCGAGCTCGTAGGGACCGACGCCGAGGCCCACGCTGAGCGCACCCTGCGGGTCGAAGTCGACGAGCAGCACGCGCCGGCCGAACTCGGCGAGCGCGGCACCCAGGTTGATCGCCGTCGTGGTCTTGCCGACGCCGCCCTTCTGGTTGCACAGCGCGATGACGTGCGCGGGACCGTGCGCGGACAGCGGCGTGGGGTCGGGGAAGGTCGGCAGCGGACGGCCGGTCGGCCCGAGCAGGACCTCGGGCGGGGTCGCGAGCAGCGGCGGAGCAGAGGTCGTGGTGTCCACCAGCCGCGAAACCTCCGGGAGCGGGACGGGGGGAGGCGACCGGGGCACTCTAGGGACGGGTCGGAGGGGGGAGCAAGGCGACGCTCCGAGGGCGGAGGTGGAGCGTGAGCCGCGGCGGCGGTGGAGACGTCAGCCGCGGGCCCGGGGGTGCGCCGCGGCGTACACCTCCCGCAGCCGGTCGACCGTGACCAGGGTGTACACCTGCGTCGTCGTCACCGAGGCGTGCCCGAGCAGCTCCTGGACCACGCGCACGTCCGCGCCGCCGTCCAGCAGGTGCGTCGCGAACGAGTGGCGCAGCGTGTGCGGGGACACGCTGGCCGCCAGCCCCGCGCGTTCCGCCGCCGCGCGCAGGACGGCCCACCCGCCCTGGCGGGTCAGCCGCCCGCCGCGCGCGTTGAGGAACAGGGCCGGGCCGCCGGAGCCGATGACGGCGAGCGCGGGGCGGGCGCGGACCAGGTAGGCGTCGACCGCGGCGCGCGCGAACCGCCCGACGGGCACCATCCGCTCCTTGCCGCCCTTGCCGAGCAGGCGGACCACGCCCCGGTCCAGGTCGACGTCGTCGACGTCGAGACCGACCGCCTCCGAGATGCGCGCCCCGGTGCCGTACAGCAGCTCGAGCAGGGCGCGGTCGCGCAGGCCGCGGGGGTCGCCCGGGGGGCCGGCGGCGTCGAGCAGCCGCTCGACCTCCTCGACCGCGATCGCCTTGGGCAGCCGCCGCGGCGGGGTCGGCGGGCGCACCGCGCGGGCCGGGTCGGCGCCGGTCAGCCCCTCGCGTACGGCGAACCGGTGCAGCCCGCGCACGGCGACGACGGCGCGCCCGGCCGACGCGGCCGACAGCGGTGGGTGGCTGTCGTCGCCCGCGCGCAGGGCGGCGAGAAACGTCGCCACGTCGGCCTCGTCGACCTCCGCCAGCGAGCGGCGGCCGCGGCGGGTCAGCTCGGCGAGGTAGCGGCGCAGGTCACGGCGGTAGGACAGGAGCGTGTTGCGGGCGACGCCGCGTTCCACGGACAGGTGGTCGAGATAGGTGCGGACCGCGGCGAGCAGCTCGGGGGGCGGGTCGCTCAGGCGAGGACCTCCGGCAGCGACACGCAGGGCAGCCCGTGCGCCTCCGCCACCGGCGCGTAGGTCAGCCGGCCGTCGACCGCGTTGACTCCGGCCGCGAGCGCGGCGTCCCGGTGGACCGCCTCGGCCAGGCCGTTGTTGGCGATCTCCAGGGCGTACGGCAGCGTCACGTTGGTCAGGGCGTACGTCGAGGTGTGCGGCACCGCGCCGGGCATGTTGGCGACGCAGTAGAACACCGAGTTCGCGACCGGGAACGTGGGCTCGGAGTGCGTGGTCGGCCGCGACGACTCGAAGCAACCGCCCTGGTCGATCGAGATGTCGACGAGGACACTGCCCGGCTTCATCCGGGCGACGAGGCTGTCCCGGACGAGCACCGGCGCCTTCGCGCCCGCGACGAGAACCGCGCCGATCACCAGGTCGGCGTCGATGCAGGCCTTCTCGATCTCGTACGCGTTCGACGCCACGGTCTGCAGGTGTCCCTGGTAGATGCGGTCCGCCTGCCGCAGCTTCTCGACGTTCTTGTCCAGCAGCAGCACCTCGGCCTGCATGCCGAGCGCGATCGCGGCGGCGTTCATGCCGGACACCCCGGCGCCGAGGACCACGACCTTGGCGGCGTAGACCCCCGACACGCCGCCGACGAGCACGCCGCGGCCGCCGCCCTGCCGCATGAGGTGGTAGGCGCCGACCTGGGGGGCGAGCCGACCGGCGACCTCCGACATGGGCGCGAGCAGGGGCAGCGAGCCGTCGGGCAGCTGCACGGTCTCGTAGGCGACCGCGGTGGTGCCGGAAGCGAGCACCGCGTCCGTACACTCGCGCGAGGCGGCCAGGTGCAGGTAGGTGAACAGCACCTGATCACGCCGCAGCCGCGGGTACTCCTCCGGGATCGGCTCCTTGACCTTCAGCACCAGGTCGGTTTCGGCCCACACGTCGTCGGCCGAACCGACGATCGAGGCGCCGGCGGCGGCGAAGTCCTCGTCGGGGAGGGCCGAGCCGACCCCCGCCTCTTTCTCGATCACCACGCTGTGCCCCGCGGTCACGAGCTCGTGCACCCCGGCCGGCGTGATCGCGACGCGGTACTCGTTGTTCTTCAGCTCGCAGGGGATGCCGACCTTCACGGCGGTCCTCGCCTTCGTCCGGCCCCGGCCCCGCGACCGGGAGGTCTGCCGCATGGGCCGCGCCGAGTCTAGGCGGCGATGCGCGGTTCGGGCAGCTCCCGGCGCGGATGCTCGGATTCAGGACGGTGATCCGGGGCGCTCGGGCCACGGCGCGTCAACGGGGCGCAGCCCGGCGAACCCGGCACGCCGCGCCGCGGCGGCGGCGAGGATGCCCATGACCGCGGTGGGGTTGTGCAGCTCGCCGGCGAGCACCTTGCGCACGGCCTCGTCCAGCCGCAGCCAGGCGACCGGCATGTCGTGCTCCTCGTGCTCGCCCTGGTGACGCTCGCCCTCCGCGGGCGAGAGGTCGCGCGCGAGGTAGATGCGCAACGCCTCGTCGGCCATGCCCGGGCTGGTGAACGCGTCGACCAGGACGTCCCAGCGCCCGGCGCGGTAGTGGGCCTCCTCGAAGAGCTCCCGCTGCGCGGTCGCGAGGGACGGCTCCCCGGCGACGTCGAGGATCCCCGCCGGCGGTTCCCACAGCATCCGGCCGACCGGGTGCCGGTACTGCTGGACGAGCAGCACGCGCTCGTCCGGGTCCAGCGCGATCACCCCGACCGCCCCGGGGTGGACGACGACGTCGCGGGCGGCGCTGGCGCCGTCCGGCATCCGCACCTCGTCGGTGCGCACGGCGATCAGGCGACCGCGGAAGCGCTCGGTGCTGCGCAGAACCGGGAGCGCCTCCGGCGTGTCGTGCAGCTCGCCGCTGCCGTTCGTCCCGGACGCCATCACGGTCAAGCGGGGCCGGGCGCCGAGCCCGCGCCGACGGCGCTCGTCGGAAGTCCGGGCAGCTCCCGCCCCTCCCCCTCGGCGCGCCGGATCGCGGCGCGGACGAAGGCCGTGAACAGCGGGTGCGGCCGGGTGGGGCGGGACCGCAGCTCCGGGTGCGCCTGGGTGCCGACGAAGAACGGGTGCACCTCCCGCGGCAACTCCACGAACTCCACCAGCCGCCCGTCCGGCGACGTGCCGGACACGACCAGCCCGGCCTCCTCCAACCGCCGCCGGTAGGTGTTGCTGACCTCGTAGCGGTGCCGGTGCCGCTCGTCGACGTACGGCTCCCCGTAGGCCTCGGCGACGATCGACCCGGGCAGCAGCTTCGCCGGGTAGAGCCCGAGCCGCATCGTGCCGCCCATGTCCCGCTCCCCGGCCACCACGTCCCGCTGGTCGGCCATGGTCGCGATGACCGGGTGCGGTGTCGCCGGGTCGAACTCGGTGGAGTTGGCGCCGGCGAGCCCGGCGAGCGCCCGCGCGGACTCGATGACCATGCACTGCAGGCCGAGGCAGAGCCCGAGGGCGGGGATCCGGTTCTCCCGCGCCCACCGGACCGCGCCGACCTTGCCTTCGATCCCCCGGACGCCGAACCCGCCCGGCACGAGCACGCCGTCGACGCCGTCGAGTGCCTCCGCGGCGCCGGACGGCGTGGTGCAGTCGTCCGAGGTCACCCAGCGGATCTCCACGCGGACGTCGTGCGGGAAGCCGCCGGCCCGCAGGGCCTCGACGACCGACAGGTACGCGTCGGGCAGGTCGACGTACTTGCCGACGAGCGCGACGGTCACCGTCTTCGCCGGGGCGTGCACGCGGCGCAGCAGCCGGTCCCAGTCGGTCCAGTCGACGTCGCGGAACGGCAGGCCGAGCCGGCGCACGACGTAGGCGTCGAGCCCCTCGCTGTGCAGCACCTTCGGGATGTCGTAGATCGACGCGGCGTCGACCGCGGCAACGACCGCCTCCTCGTCCACGTCGCACATCAGCGACACCTTGCGCTTGATGCTCGGCGGCACCGCACGGTCCGCCCGCAGCACGATCGCGTCGGGCTGGACACCGATCGAGCGCAGCGCGGCGACGGAGTGCTGCGTCGGCTTGGTCTTCAGCTCGCCGGACGGGGCGATGTACGGCAGCAGCGACACGTGCAGCGAGAACACGTTGTCGCGCCCGACCTCGTGGCGGATCTGCCGGACCGCTTCGAGGAACGGCAGCGACTCGATGTCGCCGACCGTGCCGCCCACCTCCGTGATCACGACGTCCACCTCCGGCCCGGCGAGCCGGCGGATCCGCCACTTGATCTCGTTGGTGATGTGCGGGATCACCTGCACGGTGTCGCCGAGGTACTCCCCGCGCCGCTCCTTCGCGATCACGGTGGAGTAGACCTGCCCGGTGGTGACGTTGGCCGACCCGTGCAGGTCCTCGTCGAGGAACCGCTCATAGTGGCCGACGTCGAGATCGGTCTCCGCGCCGTCGTCGGTGACGAACACCTCGCCGTGCTGGAACGGGTTCATCGTGCCGGGGTCGACGTTGAGGTACGGGTCGAGCTTCTGCATGGTCACGCGGAGCCCGCGGGCCTTGAGCAGCCGGCCGAGGCTGGAGGCGGTGAGCCCCTTCCCGAGTGAGGAGGCGACGCCGCCGGTGACGAACAGGTGCCTCGTGGGCGTCGAGGGTGGCAAGCGGGCTCCCGTGTCGATGCGGCGCGACTACCTACCGAACCACGGGAGATCAGGCTAACACCCGGACCGACCGCGAACCCCTTTGGTTGGGTGGACGGCGCACGCGGCGGGCGTGGCGGGCCGCGGACGGTGCGGCCAGGGGCGGTCGCGGGCGGACAGGGACACCGCGATCGCGCTGGGAATCGCGACGCTCATCGCGAGGGCGGGAACGGCGACGCCGGAGTCGTTGACCAGGAACCCGACGACCCCGAGGACCAGCACCGAGAGCAGCCCGGCGCGCAGCGCCGGCTCGTGCGCGAACGCCCGCCGCAGCCCGCTGGTCGGCCAGCGCAGCACCGCGCCGAGGAACGCCACGGCCACCGGCACCAGCAGGGTGAGGACGCTGGTGGTGAGCAGGTGCAGGTTCGACTCGGCCTTGCGCCGCACGATCGTCGCCGCCCCGCCGTGGAGGAGCTGGCCGACGAAGCGCCCGACGTGGGTGCGCGCGTCCGGCGGGCGGGCGTAGTCGGCGAGCGCGAACGCCGTGACGACCAGCACCCCGGCGGCGGTCGCCGCGGCCAGCCGGCGCCAGGACAGCCGGGCGCCGGTGAGCAGCAGGCCGAGGACCGTGAACGCCGGCACCAGCGCGATCACGCCGCCGAAGTCGCTGCCCCACGTCGGGCTGCCGTCCAGCACGACGGCGACCGTGCCGACGGTCGCGACGGTCAGCAGCGCGATGCGCCGGCTCCGCCCGGCCGCGAGCGCCGCGGTGAGCAGCAGCGCGCCAGTGGCGAACACCGCGTACGAGACGTTGCCGAACCCGGCGAACCGCCCGGCCACCAGCGGCGAATACCCGGCCAGGCTGGACATCTGCAGCCGCGCGCCGGTGAGCACGTCGAGGCTGAGCACGGCGAACGTGAGCCCGGCGACGGCGCCGACCGGCCCGAGCAGCCGCTGCCGCCACGGCCCGGCGAGCGCCACCGTCAGGACCGCGGCGTCGGCGACGGCGACCGCGGCGAGCAGCACCGGCAGCGGGTGCGCGTGGCGCCACCATGGGACCAGCTGGGCGAGGTAGGTGGCGACCGGAGCGGCCGCGAACGCGAGCGCGGCGACCCGGGCCGCGCCGAGCACCCGGTCGCGGTGGCGGCCGCGTTCGAGGCGGCGCAACGCGGTGAACGCGAGCAGGTACAGGACCGCCTGCGCCCCGACGAGCAGTGCGAAGAACGGCGGCACGAGCCGGCGCTGCTCCTGCGCCGCCCGGTCGAGGTCGACCAGGCGGGCGACGTGCGCGGGCAACGACTGCGCCCGCGGGCCCGGGGTCGGCTGCCAGCGCTGGCCCACGACGGACGGCGGCGGCTCGAGTCCGAGCAGGGCGAGCACGGTGGGGGCGACGTCGATGAGCTGGACGTAGGGAGCGCGCCGGGTGGACGCGCTGCGCAGCTCCCCGCCCGAGAACCGGGGACCGGCCGCGACGGCGACGTGCAGCCGCGGCCGCTCGGCCCCGACCTCGGAGACGCCGGCGACGAGCACGGTGCCGTGGGGGCCGGCGACGGCGGTGCCCGCGGCGACCGCGGCGTCGATACCCCGCCACGCCGCGGCGGTGCGCCCCCGGACCGCGAGGTCGTCGGCGGCGATGATGGTGAGCGGGCACGGGCGGAGCGTGGTGGACGAGCCCGGCGACAGGAGGTGGGCGGCCGAGGCCCGCGGCAGGTGACCCGGGACGCGCCCGCGCGAGTCGGCGCCCGTCAACGCCGCCCCGGGGCCGACGGTGGTGACGCAGTCGCCGGCGGCGCGCACGACGGTGCCCAGGGCGCCGAGGGTGCTCCCGAACTCCAGGCGCCGGTTGGCCGCGACGATCGCGGGCCAGGAGCGGATCCGCCCCTCCCCCACCACCGACGCGGGGACGGGGGCGCAGCGGGGGCCCGCCTCGGGGCCGCGCGCGCGGTTGCCGCCGCCGAGCGTCAGCCAGCCGTCGGGAGGGCAGGTGCGGGCCCGCGCGGCGCGCACGGTGAGCGTCCCCACGCTGCCCCGGTCGGCCAGCCGCCACAACGCCGGGGTCCGCGCCGGCGACACGTCGTCCCAGCGCAGGCCCGCCGCGCCGACGACGACGACGGGCCCCGGGGGGCCCGGGTCGGCGCGGGCGACGCTTCCCCTCGCGGCGAGCAGCGTCGGCGTGAGCAGCCCGGCCACGAGCCCGGCGAGCAGGACCAGGACGACGACGCGCCAGTGGGGCGGCGGGGTCCGGCGCCCGCGCACCGGCCCTCGCACCGGCCCTCTCATCGGCCCTCTCACCGGCACAGCTCCCGGTACACCGCGGCCACCTGCTCCGCGGTGTCCTCCTCGTCGGGCCACCCCGCGGTCCGGGCGGCGCCACAGTCGCCGAGCGCGCGGGCGGCCACGGGGTCGTCGAGCAGCCGGGTGACCGCGTCCGACAGCGCGTCGGTGTCGGCGGGCGGCACCAGCACCGCCGCGTCCCGGACCAGTTCCGGCACCCCGCCGACCGCGGTCGCGACCAGCGGGCGACCGGCCCGCAACGCCTCTTGGGCGACGAGCGGGCGGGCCTCCCACACGCTGGGGAGCACCACGACGGCGGCGGCGGCGAGCAGGTCGGCGACGTCGTCGCGGCGGCCGAGCAGCCGCACCGGGGCCCGGCTGGCCGCGATCATCCCGTCGAGGACGGCGCGTGACGGCCCGTCACCGGCGATCGCGACCAGCGGCGGGGGGCTCCGCCGCGTCCAGCGGGTGGCCGCGGTGACGAGCGTGTCGAAACCCTTCTGCGGGTGCAGCCGCCCGACCGCGAGGACGAGCGGGCGGTCGGCCGCGCCCAGCTCGGCGCGCACCTGCTCGGCGCTGCGGCGCGGCGGGGGCAGCGCCGGCGCGGCGACCGGTGCGAAGCGGGCGTCGGGCGCCCCGAGCGCCCGCGCGTGGGCGACGAGGTCGGGGGAGGCACCCAGGGTGACGTCGGCCCGGCGGGCGACCCGTCGCTCCAGCAGGAGGTACGCCGCGCGGCGCGCCCGCCCGCCGAGCACCCGGTTGTGCCAGGTCACGACGAGCGCCGGCGCGGCGTCGCCGCGGGCGAGGCCGGCGAGCAGCCCGGCGCGCAGCCCGTGCGCGTGGACCATGTCCGCGCCGCGCAGCAGCCGCCGCAGCCGGGCGACCGCGCGGGCGTCCGCCGGGCCGGGTCCGGCGGGGATCTCGACGGCGGCGAACCGGGCTCCGGCTGCCGCGAAGCCGAACAGCTCGTCGGTGGCCGCCGGGCCGAGCACGGCCACCCGCGCCCCGCGGGCGAGCAGCGCGGGGACGAGCGCGCGCACGTGCCGCCCGATCCCACCCGTGCTCGTGCCGAGCACCTGCGCCACGCGCAGACCGCGCAGGTCAGTCGCCATCGCGACTCGCGGCGGGCGGGGCGCCGGTGCCCGACCGGGGCGCCGGCCGGGACGGCACGCGGGACAGCAGGCGGAGCACGCCGGGGCGGTCGACGAGCAGCGCACCCGCGGTGAACCCGCCCGCGGTCACGGTGGCGACGACCAGCGCCGCCGCGACGCTCGCCCAGACCCCCGCGCCGGCCAGCGTCGCCGCCACGAGGCTGCCCGCCGCGGCGCCGCCGGCGCCTCCCGCGATGCCGGCAGCCGCGGCGCGCGCGGTGCGGCGCAGCGCGGCGCGCCCGGCGACGCGGGCCACGGCGGCGAGCAGCAGCACCCCGGCGAGCGTCATGCCGAGGCTGTTGCCCAGGCCGAGCGCCGCCACCCGCCACTCGCGCGGCGCGAGCGGCACCAGGACCACATCGGCGAGCACCACCGCGGCCCACCCGGCGGCGATCGCGGCGGTCGCCGCGCCTGCAGCGCCGCGGGCGTACAACGCGCGGCCGAGGTGCGCGACGAGCGCGTAGCCGACCAGGCCGGGCGCGAAGACGCGCAGCGCCCAGGCGAGTGCGGCCGGGTCGGAGCCGCCCGGGCCGGCGAGGACGAGCACGCGCGCGGTCGGGGTCGCGGTCGCGACGAGCAGCGCGGCGGCGGCGAACGCGACCAGCAGCACCGCCCGGGTGGTCGCGGCCGCGGTGGCGGCGAACCCGGCGTCGTCGCGGGCGGCGGCGCGGGCGGACAGCTCGGGGAACGCGCTCGTGGCCAGCGGCACCGCGAGCACCGCCCATGGGAGCAGGAACACGGTCCAGGCGAACGTGTAGAGGGCCGCCGCGCCCGTGGGCCCCAGGTCGTTCGCCAGCCGCAGGACCACGACGACGGACGCCTGCTGGGCGGCGAGCGTCGCCGTTCCCGCGACGGCGAGCGCGCGGACCCGCGGGGCGACCCCGGGCGGGAACCGCAGCGCCGGGCGCAGGGGGATCCCCGCCACGCGGAGCGGCAGCAGCAGGCTCAGGCTCAGCGCGACGACACCGAGGGTGGTCCCGACGGACAGCACGAGCTCGGCGGCGCGCGGCAGCGCCGCGAGGTCCTCGGCGTCCGCGCCGAGCAGGCCGAAGGTGAGGTACGCCGCGACGACGACGACGCTGGACAGCAGCGGCGCGAGCGCCGGGCCGAGGAAGCGTCGGTGCGCCTGGAGCACACCGGTGAGCACGACGCCGACGCCGTACAGCACCACCTGCGGCGCGAACACGGCGAGCATGCGACCGCCGACGGCGACCATCTCCGCGCGGGTGCAGCCGCCGGACGGGGAGCCGACGAGCAGCCCGACGATCGGACCGGCGAACGCGAGCACCGCGAGGGTGAGCGGGGTCAGCAGCAGGACGGCCCAGGTGAGCAGCGCGCCGGCGGTGCGCCGCACGGCGTCGGCGTCGGCACGGGCGACGGGGCCGGCGAGGACGGGCACGACGACACTGGCGAGCGCCCCGCCGGCGACGATCTCGAAGACGATGTTGGGCACCGTGTTCGCCGTGTAGTACGTGCTGCCGAGGCAGGTGGGGCCGATGATCCGCGCGAACACGACGGTGCGCAGGAACCCGACCGCGCGCGCGGCGACGGTGACCACCGCGATCGACGCGGCGGCGCCGAGCAGTCCGTGGCGCAGCCCCGACCCGGCGGTCGTGGTCAGCACCGCCGGCCGAGCCGGTCGAGCCAGCGCAACGGGGCGACCGCGTCGATCACCCGGCCGAAACTGACCGCCTCGCTGGCGGCGGTGAGCGTGCTGAGGGCCGCGAGCGTCGCGGCGAGCGCCCGGCGGGAGCGGGCGTCGACGAGTCCCAGTCCCACGAGTGCGCCGAGCGCGTTCGCCCCGGCGTCGCCGAGCATCCCCCGCTCACCGAGGTCGGCGGGCAGCAGCGCCGCCGCGGCGCCCAGCCCGGCGGCCAGGGCGGGCGCGGTCGGCCCGCCGCCGACGACGAGGGGCAGGCCGATCGCGAGCCCCGCCTTGATCGCGCGACCGGGGCGCAGGTCGAGGAGGTTGACCAGGTTCGCCGACCCGGCGACGACGCCACCGGCGAGCACCGCGTCGACCGGATCCGGTCGGGCCAGTGCGCCCGCGGCGAGACCCGCACCGCCGACCCCCACCACCTTGACGAGCCCGCTGGTGATCTCACCCCGGCTCAGGGCGTGCAGGTGCCCGGCGAAGCCCTTCGCGTCGCCCGTGCCCGCGACGTCGTCGTACCCGCCCACCGCCGCCGCGCCCGCGGTGGCGAGGAGGGCGGCGCAGCGCAGCCGCGCGCCGAGGCCCGGCGCCGCGGCGACGCCCACGATCACCCCCGCCACGTAAGCGGGTCCCTCGAGCAAGGTCACCGTGCGGCCCCGGTAGTTGCGGCGCAGCCAGCGGGCCGCCGAGCGACGCGCCAGCAGCGGCCAGGCCAGCGCCGCCGCGGTGGCACCGACGGTGGCACCGACCGCGGCCGTGCGCACGGGAGCGCGCAGGCGAGCGCGCACGGTTGCGCCGCGGCTCATGCCCGCGGTTGCGGGCGGGTCAGGAACCCGGTGGCGCCGGCGCCGACGCCGTACTGCCCCGCCTGGCCGCGCGCCTGCCCGGCGAGCGCGAAGACCACCGCGACCCGGCCGCCGGCGGTGTCCGCGACGTCGACCGAGGACACCGCACGCGCCGCGGAGGCGTCCCCGCGCAGCCGCGCCACCACCCCGTGAACGCCCGCCGAGCCGCGCGGCCCGGCGAGGGCGGCACCGGCCGCGCGGGCGTCGAGCGCACGGGCGAGGGAGACGAGGGCGCTCGCGCGCCGGTCCGCCTCCTGCGCCGCCTGCTGTTCCACCGGTCCCGGTCCGGTCCGCGGCGGCGGCGGGGCGAGCACCACGGCGAGGGACGCGGGCGCGGGTGCCGCGCCGGACGTGGTCAGGAAGCCCGCCTCCCGGAAACCGGCGAGGACCGCGGTGCGGGCGGCGTCGGTCACGGCCGGGGCCCGACCGGGGCGATCGGCCAGCGCGGCGGCGAGCTCGACGGCGGCGCGGTCCGTCGGCGTTCCCTTCGGCAGGGCGACCCCCGGCGGCACCAGGCGGGCGACGAGGTCGTCGAGGAGGCTGGCCCGGGCGGGGTCGAAGTACGCCGGGGTGAGACCGACCGCGCTCACCACCGTCGCCCCCGCCGCCCGCAGCGTCCCGGCCAGCCCGTCGCCCAGCCCGGCGGGGGCGTCCGGGGCAGCCACCAGCGTCACCCGCTGGCCGGCGAGCCGTCCGGCGACCAGGGCGGGGGTGATCTCCGCGGTGAACGCCTCGGCCTCCTTGACCTGGCTGCGGCTGTCCTCCAGGGCGCGCCGCAGGTCCTGCTTGTCACTGCGGAGGTTGCGGGCCTCCCGCTTGACCTGGTCGAGCGCCGGCCCGTTCAGCGCGGTGGTGCCGAGGACGACGCCGACCGCCAGCGCGAGGAACACCGCCGCGATGGAGACGATGTGGTACCGAAAGTCGATCACTGACTAGAACAGCCCCGACAGCCAGAACACGAACGTGTCCCACTTGGTCGCGGCCACCGTGAGGTAGACCTGCCCGACGGGGGAGACGAGCACCGCGACCAGCAACGTGACCAGCGTCGCCGCGACGAGCAGCAGCAGGGTCGGCGCACCGATCCGGCTGCGGTACAGGCGGCTGACACCCTTGGCGTCCACGAGTTTGCCGCCCACCCGCAGCCGGGTGAGGAACGTGCTCGCCATCCCCGACCGTCCCTTGTCCAGGAACTCGACGAGGGTGGCGTGGGTGCCGACCGCGACGATGAGGTCGGCGCCCCTGTCGTCGGCGAGCAGCATCGCGATGTCCTCGCTGGTGCCCGCGGCGGGGAACACGACGGCGTCGAGCCCGAGGGCGTGGACGCGGGCGAGCCCCGGGGCCCGACCGTCCCGGTACGCGTGGACCACGATCTCCGCGCCGCTGCGCAGCGTCTCGTCGGACACCGAGTCCATGTCCCCGACGATCAGGTCGGGCTGGTACCCGGCCTCCCGGAGCGCGTCCGCGCCGCCGTCGACGCCGACGAGGACCGGCCGGTACTCCCGGATGTAGGGGCGCAGCACCTGCAGGTCCTCGCGGTAGTGGTAACCGCGGACCACGATGAGGACGTGCCGGCCCTCGACGTCGGTGCGGATGTCGGGAACACCGACGCCGTCGAGGAGCAACTCGCGCTCCCGCTGGAGGTACTCCATGGTGTTGCCGGCGAACGCCTCGAGCTGCACCGCGAGCCCCGCCCGCGCCTCGGCCATCGCGGCCGCCACGGTCGTCGGGCTCTGCCGCACGCCCTTCGCGACGACCTCCCCGTCGCGGTAGAGCCGGTCCTCGTGCAGCCGGACGATGTCGCCCTCGCGAACCGCCGTGAACGCGTCGGGCCCGACGTCGTCGAGCAGGGGCACGCCGGCGGCGAGCAGGATCTCGGGGCCGAGGTTCGGGTAGCGCCCGCTGATGCTCGGCGCGACGTTGACTACCCCGCCGACCTGGGCGGCGACGAGCGCGTCGGCGGCGACCCGGTCGAGGTCCACGTGGTCGATCAACGCGATGTCACCCGGGTGCAGCCGCTTGGTCAGCGTCTTGGTCCGCCGGTCGAGCCGCACGACGCCGGCGACGCCAGGCAGCTCCGGCTTCCGGTCACCTCTGTGCCGGCGCCGGGCGCGGCGCAGCGTCGTGGTTCCCACCTCCTCATCGTGCCAGAGCCGAACGCAGCGGCGGGTCCGGCTCGCCGCCGTGCGGCGGAAAAAGCCGCCGGGTGGGCGAGGGCCGGGCGCCGGGGTTCCGTACGGTCGCCGCCGTGAACCTCGCCAGCCCGATCCGGCGCATCTTCGACCTGTCGCTGCCCGTCGACGCGACCCTGCCGGTGTTTCCCGGGGACCCCGTTCCCGGGGTCCGGCCCGCGGCCACCCTCGAGCGTGACGGGTTCAACCTGCTGCACGTCTCGATGGGATCGCAGACCGGCACGCACGTCGACGCGCCGTACCACGTGCGCGCCGACGGAGCCCGGGTGGACGAGCTCGACCTGTCCCTGCTCGTCGCGCCGGCCACGATCGTGGACCTGCGCGGTAGGCCGCCTCGGTCACCGATCCGGTGGGCGGACCTGGCGCCGTACGCCGGTGCGCTCGCCCCCGGCCGGATGCTCGTCCTGCACACGGACTGGTCGGGGCGGAACCACTCGCGGAGCCTGTTGGATCACCCGTTCCTGGACGTCGAGGCGGCCCGCCGCGTGGTGGCGGCCGGCGTGCGCACGGTGGGGACCGACGCGATGAACATCGACGAGAGCCTGCCGCACGCGGTCGCACCGCCACCGCTGCCCGCCCACCACGTCGTCCTCGGCGCCGGCGGCGTGATCGCGGAGAACCTGGCGAACCTGGACGCGGTCGACTTCCCGGACCCCCTGGTCAGCCTGCTTCCGATCAGGCTCACCGGGGCCGACGGCGCCCCCGTGCGCGCGGTCGCGATGCAGCTCGCCCCGTAGCGGCACGGTCCGGCCGCAGCCCGGGCTCAGTGCTCGGCCGCGCGCTCGCCACCGCCTCGCCAGCCGCGCACCGGCAGGGCGAACTTCGCGACGAGCCGGTCGGTGAACGGGCGTTGGTGCAACCGGGCCAGGCGGACCGGTTGCCGCCCGCGGCGGACCTCGACCCGGGCGCCGGGTGGCAGCTCGACCGTGCGCCGCCCGTCGCACCACAGCACGCCGCCCGGGGTGTCGGCGAGCACCTCGACGGCGAGCACGCTGGTCGGCGCCACGACCAGCGGGCGGGCGAACAGCGCGTGCGCGCTGATCGGGACCATCAGCAGCGCGGCGACCTCGGGCCACACGACCGGGCCGCCGGCGGAGAACGCGTACGCCGTCGAGCCGGTCGGGGTGGCGCAGACGACCCCGTCGCAGCCCCAGCGGGACAGCGGGCGGCCGTCCACTTCCGCGATCACCTCCAGCATCCGGTCGCGGGCGGACTTCTCCACACTCGCCTCGTTGAGCGCCCAGTTGTCCGCGACCACGCGCCCGTCCAGGGACACGGTGATGTCGACGGTCATCCGCTCCTCGACGGTGTAGTGGCAGTGGAGGACGCGGTCGACCGTCGCGGCGAGATCGGCCCGCTCGGCCTCGGCCAGGAAGCCGACGTGGCCGAGGTTGACGCCCAGCAGCGGTGTGCCCTGCGGGCGGACGAGCTCGGCGGCGCGGAGCAGCGTGCCGTCGCCGCCGAGCACGAGGACGACCTCGGCCCCCTCCGCGGCCGCCGGGCCCGGCTCCACGCTGGTCGCCGGCAGCGGGCCGAGCTCGTCCACCTCCTTCGCGAGCACCCGGACGGTGACGCCGGCCGCGGCGAGCCGCTCGACGACGAGCCGGGCGCTGCGCAGGGCCGCGGTCCGCCCGGTGTGGGTCACGAGCAGGACCGTCCGCCCGCTCACGGTGCCTCGCTCACGGCAGCCAGCTCATCGGGGGCCGCTCACCGGGGTCCCTCGGCCACCGCTCGCGCCAGGTCCGGCTCGGCGAGCGGCGGCGCCTCGGCGCGCAGCCACAGGAAGTACTCCACGTTGCCCGCCGGTCCCGGCAGCGGGCTCGCCACGACCCCCCGCACGCCCCACCCGAGCGTCGCCGCCGCCGACGCCACCGTGCGCACGGCGTCGGCCCGCAGCGCCGGGTCGCGCACGACCCCGCGCGAGCCCAGCCGCTCCCGGCCGACCTCGTACTGCGGCTTCACGAGCAGGACCAGGTCGGCGCCGGGCCGGGCGCAGCGCATCAGTGCGGGGAGCACGAGCGCGAGGGAGATGAACGACAGGTCGGCGACGACGAGGTCGACCGGCCCGCCCAGGAGCTCCGGCGTGAGGTGACGGGCGTTGGTGCGGTCGAGGACGGTGACCCGCGGGTTCGCACGCAGCGGCCAGGCGAGCTGCCCGTACCCGACGTCGACCGCGACGACCGACCCCGCGCCGTGGCGCAGCAGCACGTCGGTGAAGCCACCCGTCGAGGCGCCGACGTCCGCCGCGCGACGGCCGGCGACCACCAGCCCGCGCGGCGCGAACGCGGCCAACGCGGCCGCAAGCTTGCCGCCTCCCCGCGAGACGTAGGAAACCTCGTCCCGGTCGTCGACGACCCGCAGCGCGTCATCCGGCGCGACCGCGGTCGCCGCCTTGGTCGCCGGGGCGCCGCCGAGGAGCACGCGGCCGGCTGAGACGAGGTCGCCCGCCTGCTCGCGGGAGCGCGCCAGGCCGCGACGCACGAGTTCGACGTCGAGCCGGAACCGGCGCACCGGCCTGCGGCGCGTCGAGGCGGCCGATCTCACTGGTGGCGTCTCATTCGGGGGCGCCTCGCTCGGGAGCGCCTCACCGCGGAGGGTGCGCGAGGTCGCCGAGGACCCCCTGCAGCAGCCGATGGACCTCGTCGTACACGTCGGCGTGCTCCTCGACGGGGCGCTCGTCCAGGGTCGCGAGCCGCGCGACCGCCTCCTCGACGCGTGGATCGACAGGGTGCTCCACCGCGCGGCACTCTCCCTTCGAGCCCTTCGAGCCAGTCACGCCGTTCGAGACCCTTGGGCGGACGAACGTCGGGTGTGGGAACACTCGCCGGTCCACGGTACCGTCCGCTGGGTGCGCCGCCGCCGCGTGTGCGCGCGTGACAGGACCCGGATCGCACGGCGCGATCGCAGGCGGGTTTCGTCGAGGGGACCGAGCCGGGCACGGAGGGAGGCCGCATCGCGATGGCGACGCTGGAGGAGTGCCGGGCGGCGTTGGAGATCGTCGTCGCCCGCCTCGCCACCGCCGACGACGCCGTCCGCCGCCGCCACCTCGCCGATCGCACGATCAGCTGCCGCGTTCGCGATCTCGACGTCACGTTCACCGGACGGCTGGCGAACGGCCGGTTGGCCGATGTCACGACCGAGCGGGCACCGAAGGCGCAGATCCGGCTCACGGTGGGCAGCGACGACCTTCTCGCACTCACCAACGGACACCTGTCCTTCGCGTCCGCGTGGGCGCGCGGGAGGGTGAAGGTCGACGCGAGCGTCATGGACCTGCTGCGGCTGCGCAACCTGCTCTGATGGGGCAACCTGCTCTGATGGGGCAACCTGCTCTGACGAGCGCGCACCGCGCCCGAGAGGCCGCTACAGACCGAGCGTCCGCAGCGCGGCGTCCACGTCCTCCGGCACCCCGCCGGCGAGCCATGACACGGCGGCGAGCGCCCGGAGACCGTCGACCGGGTCGCCGTCGCCGGCGAGACGGACCCGCCCCTCGCTCAGGTCCACGCTCCACCCGCCGCAGCGTGCCTCGCATCCCGCGGTCTCCACGGCCGGCTGCGGCCGGCACAGCGCGCCCAGGTCCCGGCCGACGTACGTCGGTCGCTCCCCCGGGCCGGCGGCCAGCAGATCGCGCGGGCGGCTCACCCCGGTGAGGACGAACAGCGAGGGCAGCCCGGCGCGGGCCGCCCCCGCGATGTCGGTGTCGAGCCGGTCACCGACCACCAGCGGGCAGCGCGCGCCGGTACGACGCACCGCCTCGGCGAACAGCGGCGGCTCCGGTTTTCCGCAGAAGGTGGGCCGAAGGCCGGTGGCCGCGGCGACGGCGGCCACGAGCGCACCGTTGCCGGGGAGCAGGCCGCGCGCCGTGGGCAGGGTGAGGTCCGGGTTCGCGGCGATCCACCGCGCCCCGGCGCGGACCGCGAGCGTCGCCTCGGCGAGATCGGCGTACGCCAGGTCGAGGCTGAGCCCCTGCAGGACCGCGACGGGAGCGTCGTCGGCCGCGCCCACGCGCTCGAGGCCGACGGCAGCGGCGGCGGCGACCAGGCCCTCCCCCCCGACCACGAGCACCCGCGCTGCGGGACCGAAGCGGGCGGCGGCGACCGCGACGGCCGCCTGCGCCGAGGTCACCACGTCGTCGGCGGTCGCGTCGACGCCCAGCGCGCGCAGGTGCGCGGCGACCTGCTCGGGGGTCCGGGAGGCGTTGTTGGTGACGAACGCGACGCGGGCGCCCGCCGCGCGGGCATCGGACAGGGCGGTCACCGCGCCGGGCGCCGCCTGGTCCCCGAGGTAGACGACGCCGTCCAGGTCCAGCAGGATCACGTCGTGGCGCCGAGCGAGCGGTTCGGCGGACCCGGGTAGCCCGGACGGGGCGGGCGCGGGTGTCACAGCCGGCGGCGCAGCCGGGCGCGAGCGTCGCGCAGCGCGGACGCGTAGTGATGGATGTCGGGACGCATGGCGACCGCGAGGGCCAGGTGTTCGACGGCGGTTCGGAGATCACCGACGCGGGCCGCGGCGAGCCCGCACCCGAACTGGGCGTAGTCGTCGGCGGGGTTCGCCTCGGTGATCCGGCGGAAGCTGTCGCGGGCCTCGGCGTACATGCGGGCGTCGAACTGCGCCCGGGCCAACGCCTCGCGGATGCTGCGCGCCTCCGGCTCGGCCTCCGCCGCGTGCGCGAGCACTTGGACGGCCGCGGCGGGGTTGCCGCTGCGCAGCAGGTCGAGGCCGCGCCGGTACCACTCGTAGACGCCCCCGCCCGGCCGTCTGTCCGCCGCGCCGTCGTGCCCCGTCATCGGCTCCCCCTCCCGCGCCGCGCGCTGCGTCCCGGCGGTCCTTCTACGATGCCCCGCGTGCCGGCCCAACTCACCCCGCCCGCCGCCGCGGCCCTCCCCGCCGCGGCGCGCCGGCCTGCTCGCTAGGAGCGGGGTGTCCGAGGGGCTCGTGTTCACGCCCTTCCGCGGGCTGCGGTACGACGCCGAGCACGTCGGGTCGCTCGCCGCGGTGACCTGCCCACCGTACGACGTGTTGGACACCCCGACCGCGGTCCGGCTGGCGGCGCACCCCCACTCGGTGGTGCGGCTGGTGCTGCCGCACACGGTCGACCCGGCGGATCCGGCACCGCACGCGGCGGCGGCGGCGCGGCTCGCCGCGTGGCGGCGCCGGGGAGTGCTGCGCACCGACCCCACCCCCGCCTTCTACGTGTACGAGGAGACCGAGGCGGGGCGGGTGCACCGCGGGGTGCTGGGTGCGCTCGCGCTGCCGCGGACCGGTTCGCCGGTCGTGCTGCCCCACGAGGCGACCCGCGAGGCGACGGTCGTCGACCGGCTCGCCCTGCTCGCCGCCACCGAGACCGACCTCGAGCCGATCCTGCTGATCCCGGACAGCGCCGGACCCGCGTTCTCGGCCGTGCTCGACGCCGGGGACGCCGCGGCGCCGGGCAGCCGAGTGCTCGCGGAGTTCCGGACGGAGGACGGTCTCGGCCATCGCCTGATCTCGGTCACGGACCCGACCGTCACCGCGGCGGTGTCCGGGGAGCTGCGGTCGACCCGCGCCCTGCTCGCCGACGGGCACCACCGGTTCGAGGCCGCCCGGCGGCTGCACCCGGACGGGGTCACGCTCGTCCTGCTCGCCGACCCCGCGACCGCCCCGCGGGTCAACCCGATCCACCGCGTCGTGCCCGGGCTCGCCCCCGCCGCCGCCGCCGATCGCGCCGCCGCCGCCTTCGCCGTCGAATCCCTCCCGCTCGGCGACGCGGACACGTGCGTCGAGCGGTTGCGCGGAGCCGGCGAGACGACCCGGGCGTTCGTCGTCGGCGACACCGCCGCCGCGTACCTGCTCGTCGGGCCCGACCCGCGCACGCTCGGCACGACGGTGCCGCCGGAGCGCCCGCCGGCGTGGCGCGAGCTCGACGTGGTCGTCGCCCACGCCACGCTCCTGCGGGCCCTGTGGGGGGTGCCCGACGACGAGGATCACGTGGAGGTCTCGTTCGCCGCGGGTGACGCGCTGCGCCGGGCCGCTCAGATCGGGGGGACCGCCGTCCTGCTCAACCCACCGCCCCTGGCGGCGATCAAAGCGGTCGCGGACAGCGGCGAGCTGATGCCGCGCAAGTCGACGTTCTTCACCCCCAAACCGCGGACCGGTCTCGTCCTGCGGCCGCTTCGGGACGACGTTGGGTCGCCCTAGCCCGGGGCCCCACCCCAGCCGTTGCCCACCGCACCGTTCACGACACCTGGGTGTCCCCGGCGCCGAGCCGGGCCGCCGACCGCACCTCGATCTCGCACCGGCTCACCGGCCCCGCGCTACCCCGGCAGAACCGGCGGCGCAGGGCATCGCTCACGACGACGTCACCGGTCGACCACGACAGGGCGCGCTCGCGCACGTCGTCGAGGCGGCTCACGCAGTCCAGCGTGTCGACGGTCGCCGGACGGTGGCCGGCGACGGCGGCGGCCGCGGGAACGGCGCGGGGGACGACGACCCGCCAGACGACGAGCTGGTCACCGCTGGGCAGCTGTCGCTCGAACGCGGGCGCCGCGAGCCGGCCGACGACCCGGACCTCGTTGACCATGGGCATCGCCGTGTCGGTGTCATCGTTCACCGGGTCGCCGTCCTCCCCTGTGCCGTTCGTTGCTCCCGCCGCCCTCATAGTGCGGCGCGGCGGCGGAGTGCAGGGCGTGCGCGGGACAGCTGTGGACAGGCGGTGCGTCACCCGGATTCGTCGTCGGGCTCTTCCTCGTCGGGCTCCTCCTCGTCGAGGAAGGTCACCCCTTCGAGGTCGGCGAGCCGTTCGGCGGCGTCGGTCTCCCCCGCGCGG
>DATGDX010000013.1:0-6200 GCA_035310665.1 Mycobacteriales bacterium
TCTTCCCGAACCCCGCCGCGCTGTTCCGCCTCACCGGCGCCGTGCTCGCCGAAGCCCACGACGAGTGGCAGGCGGGCGAGCGCCGCTACCTGTCCGAAACCAGCATGGCCGCGCTGTTCGCCACCCCGACGGCGCTGCCGACACGCTCCGAGGAGGTGCCACCCCAACCCGAACTCGCCAGCGCATAATGAGCCCGAAGCAGAGCCTGCGCGGCCATCTACTTCCACCACTTCACGGGGTTCAATCTCAGGTTGACACAGCGAGGCTTGACATAGGGCTACTCACGACTGCTTCTCCTTGTTGATAAAATATCGCCAGCGCCCGTCCACGAACCGGCGAACCAACTGGCCTTCCGCGACGAGTTCGTCGAGGAGTTCGTGGATTTCGCGGTGTGACAGCTGGGCTTTGGGCAGCGCGAGGCGATCATCGGTCCGCTTGGGGCCGCGGCTGTTGGATGGGTGGCAGTCGCAGTACTTGCTCACGTGGTCGGTCATCGTTTCCTTTCGTTGGGGTGCGTCCCGATATGGGCCGTCGTTGCGGTCGTCGGAGGGCATCGGCTGCGGCGCGGGCGGCTCCGGCGGGCGCCGAGTTCACGCTCCGCCGGCGTGGCTGCTGGTCGGCCTCGACGATGTGCGCTGCGGCGAGAGGCATATTGAGGTTTTCCGTGTGCCTATATAGAATGCGCACCGAAGCTTGGGAAATAGGTTGCTCTGTCATGAGGTCAACTGGGAGTCAGATCCGGTTCGACAGGCCCCCGCGTTTCGGCGTGCCGCTCAGACAGACCTCGCCGCGCTCGGCGCGACTGCGCCGACCTCAGCGCCATCCGCTTCATGTGCGCTCGGCGCGACGGGCGCGCTCCTCGGCGAGGAGAACATGGTCAGGGTCGACCTGTCGAAGGAACCTGTCGTTGGCGGCCTGCCGGGCGGCGGCCGTGGCGGACTCGGTATCCAACGTCTTCGACCAGCGTTCATTCGAGGCGATCGATGCGATCACCCAGCGTTGGTTGGCGCGGTGGGCGGGCACGCGAGCCTCCTCAGGGTCTGCCCGGGGGCGGCCCGGGGGTCAAGCACAGCGCTGACCCCGGTGGTGTGGCACATGGCGAGGGCTTGCGTCGCGGCGTGAGACGATGAGCCACGTCTCACAGCCGGTCGACGACGCGGTAGCGCCGGTGCACGCGGCTGGCTCGTTCCCCGACCATGCCGCGCGTAGCACGCAGCATCGTGGGGGAACTCGGCCTGCGAGCTGCATGAGGTCGCCCTCGGCGCCGCCGAAGTCGAGGAAGTGGTAGGCGAACGTGTGCCGACTACCTTTCGGGCTTTTGCTGCACCCTGACCTTGCGCACCCGGTTTAGTGGCCCCGGAAAATACGGCCGATCTATCGACGGGACGTTGACGGGCTGCCCCGCGACGATTAAACGGTGACGACACGTGTCTGCTGGCGACCCATCGGTGAGGAGGAGAAATCGCACCTGGGAGCCTTGGGTCGGTTTCTCCGCGCGACCCGTCACGATGCCGCACTCACCCAAGCTGCGCTGGCCAGGACCGCTCAGATTGGCGAGCGACACGTCCGCGATCTAGAGCGCGGCACCCGGCGCACGCGTGAGTCAACGTTGGGACGCCTCGCCGCGGCGTTGACGCCCTCCGACGCGCCTCCCGGCACCGTCGATACCCTGACCGCGCATATGGTCGCGATCGCGGGGCCGGCGCTCGCACCGGAGAGCGCGTTCGTCGAGCGCAGCGCGCCCGTCGTGCCGCCAACCAGGCTCGGAACACGTTCGTGGTCCACGAAATCGATTACGTTCGGCTGGTCAACGGCGTCGCCGAGCGGCACGTGCGCTACTGGCGGGATGGGGGGCGCCGCTGGCGGCACCGCCTCACCTACGTCCTCCGAACTCGAGAAAACGGACGGCAGCTCCTCGTCGATCCCGATCTCATCGAGCCCCTGTTTCGCGATCGCCCTCTCCGCCATCCGCGGTGGTAGGTTCTCACGCTAGCCCGGCGACGGTCCCCGGAGCGACCTCACCTCCCATCCCGATGCCCGTAGCCATTCGTGGTCAACGCGCTCGCTGCCGCGCATCTCCGCTGCACTGTCGTCCAGCCCCTGCCGCGCAAACACTCTGCTAACGAACGGGTTTAGACAACGCCGGACTCAGCGGGACGGCCGGCGGTAACCGTTGAGTAAAAGCCCAGCTGAAGAAGGCTGCGACGGACGCGCCATGACTGTTCGAGACGCTCCCCGTCGAAGTTCAACTCCCCCCTCGCCCACGCATTCCTCGCGGACCTTCCAGTCAGCCCAACGGCCTCGACGACTTCACGTTGCTGATCGGCAGCACCTTCTGACGCCCGAAATTTGTGGCCCTTTTGTGGAACCATTCGATCAGGTCCGGTGATCAGAAGCACGCCCGGCGGCGGGGGCGGGGGCCCGTCACCGCCGCGGGCCCCAGGTTCGCACGTGGCGCCCGCCGAGCACCGTCGTTCCGGCCCGCGTGGTGGCGACGACCCGCCACTCGTACCGCTTACCGGGCGCCAACCCGGTCAGCCGCAGCCGCACGTGCTTCGCCCAGCCCAGCGCAGGCACGGCAAGCCGGCGGCTGCGCCAGCGGTTCGCGGTGCCCCACTCGACGCGCACCGTGGCAGGCAGCCCGTGCGGCTTGACCCAGGCGTGCACGACCGCGGAGGTCCGGGTCGCGGGCGCCGCGTCCGCCGCCACGGAGGGCGGGCCGACCACACTGATCGTCCGGGAATCCGTGGCCGCACCGCCCTCGCGATCCCGCACGGTCAACTGCGTCGTGTAGGTGCCCGCGCGGTAGGTGTGCGGGAGGCGGCGCGGGGGTCTCCCACCGCCGAACGCGGGCGGAGACCCGTCGCAGAAGTCGAGCCGCCAGGACCCGGTGCCGTGCCCGGACCGCTCGCCCGCGGCCGCGCTCGTCGAGCCGTCGAAGGTGACGCGGAGCGGCGCGGGGCCGTGCTCGGTGTCGACGAACAGCGACGCGCTCTGCCGTGCGTGGGCGCGCGCATCCGCCGCGATGTCGATGAACGCCTGCTGCGAGGCCGGGCTCGAGTCGACCCACCAGGAACAGTTGCCGCGAGCCTGGAAGGTAGAGGACCGCCCTGAACTCCGGCCAGCCGGCGAGCGTCCGCATCGACTCGCGCAGCCATCGCGCCTTGCGCCACGGGTTGGCCCGGTCCTCGCTCGACCCCGACTCGGCGAGCATGAGCGGCTTGCCGTGCGGCAGGGCCCAGGCGCGGAACGGACCGGCGATCTCGGCCAGCGACCGCCACGCCTTCGGCTTCCCGTGCTGGCACCCGAACCAGTTGTAGGCGTCGAGCGCGATCCAGTCGACCACGTCGTCGCCGGGGTAGTAGGCGTCGGCGCCGGCACCGACCGGAAGGTGGCGGAAGCTCGATGGGGCCATCGTCCACGTCCAGGTGACGTTGTGGACGCCCTCGTCGCGGAACACGCCGACGTAGTGCCGCCACGCGGCCACGTACTGCCCGGGCGTTCCGAACCCGGGCGAGAAGTCCGGCTCGTGGTTGAAGGTGAGGAGGACCCGGGTGCCGAGTGCGGCGATCGCCCGCGCCTGCCCGGCGATGTCGTCGTCGTGGCGCCCGGAGGCGACGGACGCCCAGGTCAGCCTGGTGCCGTTGCGCCGGGTCGGCTGGATCGACAGGACGGGGGTACGCCGGCGCTCCACGTCCGCCGCGGCGCTAGTCAGCGGGTCGTCCCAGCGCAGGAACAGCCGGTGCAGGTCCAGCTTGCGCCCGATCCGCTCCTCGAACCGTTCGAGCGCGCTCTGGCTGTCCGCGGCCGCGGCCGCGGTCGGCGAGGGTCCGGACGCCACGAATGCGCCGAACAGCAGGCCGCGGGAGGACGAGTGGGCGCGGGTGCCGACGGGCGTGGCCATGAGAACCGACAGGACCGCGACCCCGAGACACGTGAGGACCCGACGCGCCGGGGTGGCGACGGTGGCGGGCATCTGACCTTGGGGTGAGTAGCGGGACGACGTCTTCCCCAGCCGTTGTCCCCTTTGTCGGGTTTGTTGGAACCCGGGAGTCCGCCCATCGCACGAGGACATGAGCCCGTTGCGTCTGTCTGACCCCCCACGGCGGGGCGAGAGTCGAGTCGCGCGCACGAAGGAGGAGCTGTCCGAGCGGGGGGATGTGATGGTGCGGGTGCCTGGTGGGGGTCCCGGCAACCTGACGCAGCTGCGCTCGGCGAGCGTGCTGTGGGAGTTCGTGCGATGGGGCGTGGCCGCCGTCGCGGTCCTGGGGCCGCTGCCGCTGACGCCGCGGGTGCCGATGCCGGTGCCGGGCTGGGTCGCGGCCGGGGTCGTGGCCGCCCTGCTCGGGTGGGTTGCACGTCCTCGGCTGGGTGGTGCGGCGGGGGTCTCGTCGTGCGGCGTACCGCGCTGCCGTCGGGCTCTTCGCCGGCGATCTCGTGCTGGTCCTCGCGATGCTCTGGTTCTTCAATCGCAGCCCGTCCCATTCACACTGGGCGTTGCTCGCGATTCCCGTGCTGCAGGCGGCGCTTCTCGCTCGACCGTCCGGAGCGTTGGCCGCGTTCGCGGTCGCGGCACCCGTGCTCGTGCTGCGGCACGACGCCCCGGTGTCCGAGCTCGGGTTCCAGCTCGCCGTGCTGCTCTTGCTCAGCGTGGTCGCCGGGACCCAGGCGTCGCTGCTGCACGCGCGGATCAGCGAGCTCGCCGCCCTGCACTCGGAGCTGCAGCACCGCGCCACGCACGACGCGCTCACCGGGCTGCCCGCCCGCTCGGTGCTGATGGACCGGCTCGACGACGCGCTCGCGACCGCCCGCCGTGACGCGTCGATGGTGGCGGTGCTCTACGTGGACTGTGATCGTTTCAAGGAGGTCAACGACACGCTGGGTCACCGGGTGGGCGACCGGGTGCTCGTCGAGGCGGGGCTTCGCCTCCGGCGCGCGACCCGCTCCTGGGACACCGTCGCGCGCATCGGGGGCGACGAGTTCGCCGTCGTCCTCGCGGCTGTCCGACGTCGCCGACGCCGATCTCGTCGTCGAGCGTCTCGTGACGACCTTCCGCGAGGTGTGGTGCGTCGGCGGGCTCCAGCTCGACGTTCGAGCCAGCGTGGGCGGGGTGTGCACCGGCGGCTGGGGACAGCCGGACAGGCTGCTCGCCGCCGCCGACGCCCTGATGTACGACGTGAAGCGCAGCGGGGGCGACGGCCGGACGGTGGTGCTGTTCGACGAGCCGCGGGAGTGCCGCTGCTACTCCCCGACCCCCGAGCCGAGATCGCGCTGCGTCCTCGGACTGTCCGCCCCGTGACCGCGCCGCCGCGCCGACTGCCGAACCTGTACGTGCTCGAGCCCCCCGTGCCGACGACGAACTCGCGGAGGCCACCGATCGGCGCGAACCGCTCGTAGTTGTGCTCGTGCCCGTTGAGCACCACCGCGCGTCGGCGCGCGAGCGCGGACCAGAAGGGCTGCATGGCGGGTGTGCTGCCGTGCGCCGCCCCGGAGGACCACCGGGGCTGGTGCCAGTACGCCACGACGGCGGCTCGCCGGCGTGCCGCCAGGTCGCGGCGCAGCCAGGCCACCTGCGCCGCCAGGCCGATCTGGCTGTTGAGCGCGTAGCCGCGCCAGCCGCAGCCCAGGTCGAAGGCGTAGTACGGCGGAGGGTGCCCGAAGTAGGCGAAGTAGCCGGCGGCCCCCGGTGTGAAGTACTCGTGGTTGCCCGGGACCGGCCTCGTGATCGGCTTGAGCCGTCCCCACGCCGTGCGCTGGTACCCGCGCTGGTACTCGGCGAGCGACCTCCGCAGGTACTGGCTGTCGCCGAGCACGAGGACCCGGCTCGGACGTTGCGCGGCAGCGAGGCGACCCGTACTGTGCGCGACCGCGACGTCGGGGCGGCGCCTGCCCAGGGGGCGGCCGACACGGTTGCCGCGGCCGCGAGGGCCAGCATCAGCGGCGCCGGCCGTCTCCCGGACCTCATGATCCTGTCCCCCGTCCCCTTGGGCCGAGCGTGCGACGCGTCGCGAGGGTTCGGGGGCGGGCGGGCAGGGGATGCCGTCGCCTCGACGACGAAGGGAGACGGCCGTGCCCCACCCGCGCACGCTCGTGCTCGTCCTCGCCGGCGGCGCCGGTGGGCGGCTCGAGCTGCTCACCGACCACCGCGCGAAGCCGAGCGTGCCGTACGCCGGCTCGTTCCGGCTCATCGACTTCCCGCT
>DATGDX010000014.1:0-5072 GCA_035310665.1 Mycobacteriales bacterium
GAGCGAGCGGTCGACGGCGTCGAGGACCCGGTCGAGGTCGGGCAGGTAGTCCTCCTCGACCCGCGCCGGGGGGTACGGCGTGTCGAACCCGCCGACCCGCAGCACCGGTGCCTCCAGCGAGTAGAAGCACCGCTCCTGGACGCGCGCGGCAAGCTCCGCGCCCACTCCGAGGAACACCGGTGCCTCGTGGACGACGACGCACCGGCCGGTCCGGCGCACCGACTCCTCCACCGCGGCGAAGTCCAGCGGGGACAGCGAGCGCAGGTCGATCACTTCGAGGTCGCGCCCCTCCTCCGCGGCCACCGTGGCGGCGTCGAGGGCGGTGCGCACCATCGGGCCGTACGCCAGCACCGTCACGTCCGACCCCGCCCGCACGACCCGCGCCCGGTGCAGCGGGTCCGGCGTCACCGACTCGTCGAGGTCGGCCTTCTCCCAGTACCGCCGCTTCGGCTCGAACACGAGGACGGGGTCGTCGGAGGCGATCGCCTGCTGGGTCATGAAGTAGCCGTCCACCGGGTTCGAGCACGTGACGACCTTCAGCCCCGCGGTGTGGCAGAAGTACGCCTCGGGGCTCTCGCTGTGGTGCTCCACCGCCCCGATGCCCCCGCCGTACGGGATGCGGATCGTCACGCGCATCCGCACCGCGCCCTGGGAGCGGTAGTGCATCTTGGCGAGTTGGCTGACGATCTGGTCGTACGCCGGGTAGACGAACCCGTCGAACTGGATCTCGCAGACCGGCCGGTAACCCCGCAGCGCCAGCCCGACCGCAGTCCCGATGATGCCCGACTCCGCGAGCGGGGTGTCGATCACCCGCTCCTCGCCGAAGTCCTTCTGCAGCCCGTCGGTGACCCGGAAGACACCGCCGAGCTTGCCCACGTCCTCGCCCATCACGAGCACGCTCGGGTCGGCCTCCATGGCCCGGCGCAGGCCCAGGTTGATGGCCTTCGCGAGCGTCGTCGCCGCCATCGCTCAGTGCCCCCCCTCCGCGAACGAGTCGAGGTAGGCCTCGAATCCCGCCCGCTCCTCCGCGAGCAGCGGGATCTGCTCGACGTACACGTTCTCGAAGATCGAGACCGGATCGGGGTCGGGCATCGACAGGCAGCCCTGCCGCAGGCGTGCCGCCAACTCGTCCGCGTCGCGCTCGACCGTGGCGAAGAACGCGGAGTCGGCCATCCCGCTGCGGGACAGGTAGGCCTTCAGCCGTTCCAGCGGGTCCTTGAGCTTCCACGTCTCCAGGTCCCCCGCCAGCCGGTAGCGCGTCGGGTCGTCAGAGGTCGTGTGCGCCCCCATCCGGTAGGTGAACGCCTCGATGAACGTCGGACCCTGACCCTCGCGGGCGGCGCGCAGCGCGGCGCGGGTAACGGCGAGCACCGCGAGCACGTCGTTGCCGTCGACCCGGATCCCGGGGAATCCGAACCCGGCGGCGCGCCGGTAGAGCGGGACGCGGGTCTGCCGCTCGATCGGCTCCGAGATCGCCCACTGGTTGTTCTGGCAGAAGAACACCACCGGCGCGTGGAACACCGACGCCCACACGAAGGCCTCGTTCACGTCGCCCTGGCTCGTCGCTCCGTCCCCGAAGTACGCGACCACCGCGGCGTCCGCGCCGTCGCGCTGCACGCCCATCGCGTAGCCGGTCGCGTGCAGGGCCTGCGACCCGATGACGATGGTGTACAGCGCGAAGTTGTGCGCCGCCGGGTCCCACCCGCCGTGGCTCACCCCGCGGAACAGCCCGAGCACCCGGATCGGGTCGACGCCGCGGCACCAGGCGACCCCGTGCTCGCGGTAGGTCGGGAACGCGAAGTCGTCCGGTCCCAGGGCGCGGCCCGACCCGACCTGCGCCGCCTCCTGGCCGAGCAGGCTGGCCCACAGGCCCAGCTCCCCCTGGCGCTGCAGGGCCGTCGCCTCGACGTCGAGACGCCGGACGAGGACCAGGTCGCGGTAGAGGCCCCGGTACTCCTCGTCCGCCAGGTCGATCGCGTAGTCGGGGTGCGACACCCGCTCGCCTTCGGGCGTCAGCAGTTGCACGAGCTCGGGCTCGGGCTGGGGCGGGGGCGCCACGCCAGGGGTCACGCCCACCGTGCTCTCGACGGACACGCGCCACTCCTCGGAGGAACCGGTCGACGGTCGCGCTCGCCGGATGTCGGCCGACGTGTGCAAGACCGTGTGCAGGAGACAGTGTGGACACGCCCCGTGCTGTCCGTCACTTCCGGTTGTGGCCCACGCCGCTCGGCGCCGCCGGGACCTTCGGCATGGCCCCCATGACCTCTGCCCGTGGGGCGGCCCGCGGGGCGCCCCTAGGGTCGGACCGGGCACGCTGGAGGAGGGCCACATGCCATCGCCTCACGCGCCGGCGTCTCCGCGGCCGGCCGTCGTCGCCAAGGACGTGATGTCCTCGCCGGTCATCACGATCGGGCCGAACGAGAGCCTGTCGACGGCATGGGAGCTGCTCTACCGGGCGGGGTTCCACCACCTCGTCGTCGTCGAGCGCGGCGCCGCGGTCGGCGTCGTCGACGACCGGCGGGTCGTCCTGGAGTGGCCGGCCGGCCCGCTCGGGCCGCACAAGCGACGTGTCCGGGAGATCCTGCGCCCGCGGGTGCACTGCGTGCTCCCGGACACCCCGATCTCGGGTGTCGCCAGAGTCATGTTGGAGGAGCACATCGACGCGGTTCCGGTGGTCAACGACAGCGGCGAGGTGCTCGGCCTCATCACGTCGTCCGACCTCATCAGCCTGGTCGCCACCGGGTGCGCCGACGGCGACGAGGCGGCGAGCGGGTCGTAGCAGCCGCCGGGTCGTGGCAGCGGCCAGTCGTAGCGCCCACACGCTGCTTTCGGGCCGAAAAATGTGACACGCTGGCGGCATCATGGAGGACCGGGTGGGCACGATCCGCGTGTTCCTGCTGGACGATCACGAGATCGTCCGGCGGGGGCTGCGGGACCTCCTGGAGGTCGAGCCCGACATCGAGGTCGTCGGCGAGGGCGGCAGCGCCGCGGAGGCGCTGGCGCGCATCCCGGCGGTGCGCCCGGACGTCGCGGTCCTCGACGTCCGGCTCCCGGACGGGAACGGCGTCGAGGTGTGCCGCGAGGTGCGGTCACGGCTGCCCGACGTGCGCTGTCTGATGCTCACGTCCTTCGCCGACGACGAGGCGCTGTTCGATGCGATCATGGCGGGCGCGTCCGGCTACGTGCTCAAGCAGATCCGCGGCAACGAGCTCGTCGACGCGGTCCGTGCCGTCGCCGCGGGCAAGTCGCTGCTCGACGCCGGAGCGACCGCCCGCGTGCTCGAGCGCCTGCGGCACGGCGAGCAGCGCGACGAGCGGCTGGCCGCGCTGACCGAGCAGGAGCGGCGGATCCTCGAGCTGATCGGCGAGGGGCTCACCAATCGGCAGATCGGCCAGCAGCTGCACCTGGCCGAGAAGACGGTGAAGAACTACGTGTCGAACCTGCTCGCCAAGCTCGGGATGGAACGACGGACCCAGGCCGCGGCGTACGTCGCCCGGCTGCAGGGTGGCCCCGGCGCCGGGTCCCGCCCGTGACGCACCCGATGCGTCCGGTCCGCGCCTGATCGGCGCCGTCCGTACCGATCTCCGGGGACCTCGGTCCCGACGAGGAAGGTCGCCCGGCCCTGCCTGGCCCCGTCGCGGCGGACGACGCTGAGCCGCGTGACCGCGACCGCTTTCGGCACCCCTGTCCCTGCGCTGTCCTGTCGCCTTCCCGACGGCACGCCGTTGCTCGTGCGTCCGCTGGTGCACCGTGACGTGCCGCGCCTCGTCGCCCTCGTCTCCGGCGCCGAGCCGGACGCCCCGCTGCTCGCCGAACCCGCGCACGCCGAGACGCTGCGCCGGTTCCTCGAGGACGTCGGCCACCGTGACCGGCTCGTGCTGGTCGCCGCGACCCTCGACGGGCACGCGGTCGGGCTCGCCGGGGCGGAACGGGTGCGGTCGGACCGGACGGTTGCCGAGGTCGCGGTGGCCGTGGCCGCGGGCTGGCAGCGCCGCGGCGTCGGCACCCTGCTGGTCACCGCGCTGGCCCGCGCCGCGGCCGAAGACGGCGTACGGCGATTCACCGCGCTCGTCCGCGCCGCCCGGGATCCGGTGTCCCGGCTGCTGGGCGCGGTCGGGGCGCCCGTCACCGAGCGTCCCGCGCACGGCCTGACCGAAATCGAGATCGAGTTGCCACCGGCCGCCGAGTTGGTGCCGCCGGGAAGCGAGGTGAGCGAGGAATGAGCCGGATCGTGGTGGGCGTGGATGGTTCGCCCGGCTCGCACGCGGCGCTGCGGTGGGCGGCGGAGGAGGCGAGCCGTCGCGGTGCCTACCTGGTCGCCGTGCACTCCTGGGACTTCCCGTACGCGACCCCGCTCGCGGGGCTGCCCGCCATGCTCCCGCCGAACGAGCTGCAGGAGGCGGCGGAACGGCTCGTCGATGACACGATCACCGAGGCGCTCGGGCCGGAGCCTGCGGTGAAGATCGAACGGGTTGCGCTCGCCGGCTCGCCGGCCGCCGTGCTCCTCGAGCACGCGAAGAACGCCGACCTGCTCGTGGTCGGTGCACGCGGGCACGGCGGGTTCGTCGGGCTACTGCTCGGCTCGGTGAGCCACCAGGTCGTCGCGCACGCCACGGTGCCGACCGTGGTCGTCCCGATCGCGAAGGACCGGCCGCCGCCGGTTGCGCCGGACGAGGTGGGTGCGCCGTGAGCATGGTCCTGCATTCCCGCCAGGGACCTAAGACCCTGCCTGGGCGACGGCGAAATCCGGACACTCCCCCCATGGAGACGGATCGCAACGGCCTCGAGGTGCTCAGCCGAGAAGAGTGCCTCACGCTGCTCGAGACCGTCCCGGTGGGCCGGATCGTCGTGACGATCAGCGCCCTGCCGGTGATCCTGCCCGTGCACTTCTCCGTGGTGGACGGCACCGTGGTGATCCGCACCAGCCCGGGGACCAAGCTCGCCACCGCGACGCGGAACACGGTCGTGGCGTTCGAGGCCGACTCGGTCGACGCCCAGGGCGAGGTCGGCTGGAGCGTGGCGGTGACCGGCACCGCCGCGTCGGTGAGCGACCCGGTCGAGCGTCAGGCGCT
>DATGDX010000015.1:0-9246 GCA_035310665.1 Mycobacteriales bacterium
GGTGCGCGGCGTCGACGTGGTCGTGAACGCGGCGGCGTACACCGACGTCGACGGCGCGGAGACGGACGAGCCGGCGGCCCGGCGGGTCAACGCGGACGGCGCGGCTTGCCTGGCCGCGGCCTGCGCTCGGCACGGGGCTCGGCTGGTGCACGTGTCCACCGACTACGTGTTCGCGGGCACCGCGCACGACCCTTACGACGAGCACGAGCCGCCCGCCCCGCGCAACGCGTACGGGCGCTCGAAGCTGGCCGGGGAGCGGGCGGTGCTGGCCGCGCTGCCGTCGGCGTACGTCGTGCGGACCGCGTGGGTCTACGGCGGCGCGGGGCGCAACTTCGTCAAGACGATCGCGCGGCTGGCGCCGGAGCGGGGGACGCTGGCCGTCGTCGACGACCAGCACGGGTCGCCGACCTGGTCGCGGGATCTCGCCCACGCGCTCGTCGCGCTCGTCGAGCGCGCCCCGGACCCCGGGATCTACCACTGCACCAACGCCGGCGTCACCACGTGGTGCGGGCTGGCGCGGGCGGTGTTCGAGGAGCTCGGCTTCGACCCCGCCCGGGTCACGCCCACGACCTCCGAGGCGTTCGTGCGCCCGGCGCCGCGCCCCGCGTGGAGCGTGCTGGGTGACCGGCGCTGGCGGGCCGCCGGGCTCGCGCCGCTGCGTGCCTGGCGCGAGGCGCTGCACGCCGCATTCGCCGTCGTCGGCGCCGAGCTGCGCGGCACGTCGTCGGCGACGGCGCGTTGTGACACCGCCGCCCGATGATTGTCACCTAGCCTGGCACGGCGTCGTGCCACCCTGCCCACGTCGTCTCGTCGTGCCCCGCCGGCTCTCGTGAACCCCCCGCTCTCGTGAACCGCCGCCCCCCCCTCGCCCTCTCCGCCCGTGGAGCGTCCGTGTCCCGTCCGGCCTGCCGCCTGATTCCCCGGCACGCCTCGCTGACCCCCACCCTGATCCGCGCCGTCGTCGTCCCCGCCACGGTCGTGGCGTCCGTCGTGGGACTGCCGGTCGTGACCGCCCCGGTCGCGCGCCCCCACCCGGTGCCCCCCACCGTGCACACCCTCCCGCTGGCACCACTCGCCTCCGCCTCGGTCGCGGCCTCGGGACCCGGCGGGGGTGCCCGCGCGGCCGCGGCGAGCGGGCGCCCGCTCGTGCTGACCCCGCCGCGCGCCACCGCACGCTACGACCTGGTCGGGGTGACCTGGGCGTACGACGCGCACGTCGGGGACCTGCGGGTCGCGGTGCGGACCCGGACCGCGGGTCGCTGGTCGGGGTGGCGCCCCCTCGACGCGGACCGGGACGAGGCCCCCGACGAGGGCGTGCGGGACATGCACCGGCGCGCCACGCGCGCGGGCACGTCACCGTTCTTCGTCGGCGACTCGGACGGGGTGCAGGTTCGCGTCGACCTGCTCCGCGGCCGGGTCCCCCGCGACCTGCGGATCGATCTCGTGGACCCCGGGCGGTCCGCGGCGGACGAGGGCGTCGATCGCAGCGCCCCGCCGGCGGTGGCGTCCGCGGGGACGGACACCCCGCCGGTCGTCAGCCGCCGGCAGTGGGGAGCCGACGAGCGGTTGCGCTCCGGCCCGCCCACCTACGCCCCGGCCGTCAAGGTCGCGTTCGTGCACCACACGGTCACCGGCAACGGCTACACGCGCGCCCAAGCCGCGGCGCTGGTCCGGTCGATCTACGCCTACCACACGCGAAGCCTCGGCTGGTGGGACATCGGCTACAACTTCCTCGTCGACGCCTACGGCCGCGTCTTCGAGGGGCGCTACGGCGGCATCGCGCGGCCCGTGATCGGCGCGCACACCGGCGGGTTCAACGTCGACAGCGTCGGCGTCGCCCTGCTCGGCACCTACACCACCGGTGCCCCGTCCTCGCCGCAGCTGCGTGCGCTCGAGCGGCTCCTCGCCTGGAAGCTGGGTGAGAACTACCGCGACCCGACCGGCACCGACACCCTCGTCTCCGCCGGCGGCGGCACGACCCGCTTCCCGCGCGGCGCCGCGGTGCGCTTCCCCGTGATCAGTGGCCACCGCGATGCGGGCTCCACGAGTTGCCCCGGCAACGCGGCGTACGCGCGGCTGCCCGCGATCCGGTCGGCCACCCGCTCGGCGATCGGGGCCGGCCTCGTGGCCCCCTCGGCCATTCCGGTCACCGACGGCCGGGTGCGGGTGACCGCGGGGGTGCTGCGCCCGCAGCGCTGGGTCGCGCAGCTGCTCGACGTGGACGAGAGCACGGTGCTCGCGCAGACCCGCGGGCGCTCCAGCGGCGTCATCGACACCGTCCTCGCCCCGCGCCGGGCCCACGCCGCCGACACCTACGTCGTCCGGCTGCGGTCCTGGGCCGGCGGGAACGCCGCGAGGCCCTACACGGCGCGGGTTCCGCTGCCCGGGGTCGACCAGGTGGCCGCGGCCGCGGAGCGCGGCGGCGAGGTGCTCCTCGCCAGCCGGGCAGACTCCGCGGCGGCGAGCGTGCGCTCCTGGCGCCCCGGCGGGTCACTCGGCGGTGCGGACAGACTGGGCGGCGTCCTGGTCGGGGCGCCCGACGTGCTGGTTCGTGGCGACGGGGCCCAGGTGCACGTGCGCGGTGCGGATGACGCGATCTACCGGGCGGTGCGGAGCGGCGGAGGGCGCTGGAGCGGGTGGCAGCGGCTGGGCGGGCGGATTCTGGCGACCCCCCGCGCGGTCGAGCTGCCGTCCGGCGAGGTGGCGCTCGCGGCCGTGGGGGCGGACCGGGCGCTGTGGGTCCGCGCGTCCGAGCGCGCGAGGTGGCGGCGGGTGGGCGGGGTCGTGCTGCTGGGCAGCGCCCCGGGCGCCGCGGCCGTGCCCGACGGGCGCCTCGCGGTGGCGGTCGTCGGCACCGACCGGCGGGGCTGGGTGACGACCGTCTTCCCGGACGGCCGCTCCACCGGGTGGAGCAGCCTGGGGGGCGTGCTCACCGGGAACCTCACCGCCGCGGCGCGAGCCGGCGGGCTGCTCGTCGCCGGGGGGGGTGCGAACGGAGGGGTCTACGTGACGCGGATCTCGGGTGGGGGGGCCGCCCGGTGGGCGCGGGTGGGCCGGCTGAGCGCGGTCGGCTCGCCGGCGCTGGTCGTCCCCGCGAGGGGAGCCGCGGACGAGGGCGCCCGGGTCGTGGCCACCGCCGCGGACGAGCGGCTGTACACCGCCGACCCGCTGGCGGGACCGAGGGCCGGCTGGGCCGGGGTCGGCTGACGGCAGGGTGGGGGCCGTGGACCGTGGGGGGCGCAGCCGCTGGTGGCGGCTGGCCCGCCGCGCGTTCGCGGTGGCGCTCGTCGTCGCGCTGGGCCTCGCGCTCGCCGAGCGGTGGTCCGCGGTCCGTCCCGACCTGGCCCGGATCTCCCCACCCGCGGTGGCCGCCGCGCTCGCCGCGCTGGGTGCCGCGCTGTGGTGCAGCCTGCGCGCCTGGCGGGTCGTGCTCGCCGATCTCGGCTCTCCGCTGCCGACCGCGGTCGCGGCCCGGATCTTCTTCGTCGGCCAGATCGGCAAGTACCTGCCCGGCAGCCTCTGGCCGGTGGTGGCGCAGATGGAGATGGGTCGCGACGAGGGGGTGCCGCGGACCCGGATGGCGGTCTCGTTCCTCGTCAACTTGGGGCTGGCGGTGCTCGTCGGGCTGGCCCTCGGGCTGCCGGTCCTGCTCGCCCGCGGTGGCGGCCCTCTCGCCCTGTTCGCGCTTGTCAGCGTCGCGGTCGCGCTCCCGCTCCTCGCGCAGCCGCGCCTGCTCAACGCCGGCCTCACCCGCGCGCTCGCGCTGGCGCGGCGCCCCCCGCTCGACCACGACCTGTCCCGCCGGGTGCTGGCCCGCGCGGTGGGGTGGCTGCTCGCCTGCTGGATCGCCTACGGGCTGCACGTGTGGGCGCTCGCCGTCGACCTGGGTGCCCGGCCGCTCGCGGCGCTGCCGGTCGCGGTCGCGGCGTACGCCGTCGCGTTCAGCGTCGGAATCCTCGTCGTGATCGCGCCCGCCGGGGCCGGGGTCCGCGAGGTGCTGCTCGTCGTGGCCCTGGCGCCGGTGCTGTCGACCGATGCCGCGACCGCGGTCGCCGTCGTGTCGCGGCTGCTGCTGACCGTGATGGATACGGCGGCTGCGGGTCTGTCGGTGGTCGGCCGGCGCCGCCACCGCGCGCGTACCGACGCGGCAGGACAGGTCACAACCGGATGTCAGGTAGACACGTAGAGTTTCATCCTCGTCCTCGGTCCAGGAGCTGCCGTGTCGCCCGTGGGTGCGTCCGTCCGCGCGTTCGTCCGCCCCCGCCTCACCCGTGCCCGCCCCGCCCGTGCCCGCCCCACCGGGGCCCGCCGAACGCCGGCCACGCTCGCCACCCTGGTCGTCGGCGCCGCTGTCCCCGCGGGGACGGCGGCCGCGGTGGTGACGAGTGCGGTGGTGACCGGTGCGTTGCTGACGGGTGGGGCAGCGGCGGCATCCGACACCGGCGCCTCCGAGCGCGCCCGCGCCGTCGCCACGCCCGAGGCCGCGGTGCCCGCCGCGGACGAGACGTTCGACGTCGTCGGACACGGATACGGGCACGGCCGGGGCATGTCCCAGTGGGGCGCGCGAGGGGCGGCGGACGCCCGGGCCTCCCTGGGCCGCATCCTCGGCTTCTACTACCCGGGGACGCGCTACGGCGTGCTGCCGGGGGGTGCGGGGACCATGCGGATCGTGCTGACGAACGCCGGCGCGGAGGGGGTTGCGGCGCCCGGCGACCCGCGGCAGTTCCAGTGCGACGCCGCGGCCACCGATCCCCGCGAGAACTGCGGATTCGCGGCCCTGCCCACGCCCGGCATCTCGGTGCGCGACGTGCTCGCCGGCACGCGCGCGCAGCCGCTGCCCCGGACCGTGAACGGGAAGCCGGTGCGGCTGTGGGGGATCGGCGTCGCCGGTGTCAGGGGGCTGCGGCTCTACGCGGACATCGGGGAGGGCGGCTGGCGCCCGGTGGGGCCGGAACGCTCCGGGCACCTGGAGGTCGCCGACCCGAAGACCGGGTCGGTGCAGATGAGCCACCGCGATGCCACCGTCCGCGACTACCGGGGCGTCGTCCGGGTGGTCCGCACGTGGGGGACGAGCGCCACGACGATCGCGCGGGTCAATCTGGTCGGGCTCGACGACTACCTGCGCGGGGTCGTGCCCCGGGAGATGCCCGCGGGGTGGCCCGCGACCGCGCTGTCCGCGCAGGCCGTCACCGCGCGCAGCTACGCCGCGTCCCGCCGGGACGCGGCGACGGCCGTGCGGGCGCCGTGGGACCTGTGCGACAGCACCGCGTGCCAGGTCTACGGCGGGCGCGGCGTGCGGTTCGCCGACGGCCGGGGTGCCCGCCTGGAGAACGCTCGGACCGACGCCGCGATCGGCGCCACCGCGGGGCGCGCCGTCCTGTACGGGGGACGCGCGGCGTACGCCCAGTTCAGCGCGGCGAACGGCGGGTGGACCGCGCGGAGCGACGTTGCCTACCAGCGCGCGACGCCCGACCGGTGGGACGCGGACGGCGGCCGGAACCCGCACACGACGTGGCGGGTCCGTGTCCCCGTCGCCGCCTGGCAAGCCCTGCTGCCCGCCGGCTCGCGCCTCACCCGGGTCGTCGTCACCCAGCGCGAGGGGACCGCGGCCGAGTGGGGCGGGCGCGTCCTGCGCGCCCGCCTGGAGGGGACCGCGGGCGGCGGCGCGGCGGTCTCCCGCGAGGTGAGCGGCGAGGAGCTGCGGCGGGCCTGGGCCGGCGTCGGGAAGCTCCGCTCGTCGTGGTTCCGGATCCTCCCCGCGGCCGACCCGCACGACCAGCTCGCGGCGCTGGCCACCGTGCCGGGCAGCGCGGACCTCGCGACCCGGGGGGGCGGCGGGCACCTTCTCGTCCGCCCGTGGAGCGCCGGCACCGGTCTCGGGGCGATCACCGACCTCGGCGGTGTGGTGCTCGGCGCGCCCGCGATCGCGGGTGCGGGGGCGTCGCGGGAGGTGTTCGCTCGCGGCGGCGACGGGAAGCTGTGGTGGAAGGTGCGCTCCGGCGCCGGGTCCGCCTGGTCGGGGTGGGTCTCGCTCGGCGGCCGGCTGGCCGGCCGCCCCGCCGCGACCGCGCGTCCGGGCGGCCGCACGCTCGTCGTGGTGCCGGGCACCGACGGAGCCCTGTGGTGGCGGGAGCGATCCGGTGCCGCCCGGTGGAGCGGGTGGCACCGGCTGGGCGGGCGGGTGCCCGCGGGCGCCGGGCCGGCGCTCGTCGCTGCGGGCGACCGCGTCCAGCTCGTGGTCCGCGGCGCGGACGGACGGCTGTGGGGCAAGGCCGGTATTGGCGACCGCTAGGGCGGCTGGGTTCCGTTCGGGGGGGGGCCGTCCTCGGCGGTCCGGCCCTGGCGTCCGACGGCGCCGGTCGGACGACCACGGTCGTGCGGGGCAGCGACCGGCGGGCGTACGCGCGCGACGTCGAGGGCGGGCTCCCCCGCGGTGGGTGGCGGCATCTCGGCGGCCTGCTCGCGACCGCCCCGGTCGCGGTGCAGGCGGCGGGCAGCGAGCGCGTGGACGTGCTCGCCAACGCGGTCGACGGCGAGTTGGTGGTGGTCACGCGCACCGGGGGCGCCTTGTCGCGGTGGGCAGTGACGGGCTGATCGGCGAACGGATCCGCGAACGGCCGGGCCTCGCCTCGCCGGCACCCGCGCCCGCGCGGACGCGGAGTGTTGACCCGGTCGGACGCGGCCAGCTCGCTACAGTGGCCCTCCGTCGGCCACCCGTGCCATCCCGTCCGTGCGTCACCTCGCAAGGGAGCCGCCCGAAGTGACCACCGCCCCGCTGGCTCGAGTCGAGTTCATCGACCCGGCGACCCACCACCGGACGCTGTCCCCGCGGGTCGCGCCGTCGGAGGAAGCGGAAGGACGCCCCAAGGTCACCATCGTCCTGCCCTGCTACAACGAGCAGGACCACGTGCTCGCCGAGATCGAGCGGATCACGGCGGCCATGGACGCGAGTGGCTACAGCTACGAGCTGCTCGTGATCGACGACGCGTCGACCGACGACACGCTGACGATCCTCCAGGACTGCCTCGACCGCTTCCCGCACATGCGGCTGATGCCGTTCCGCCGCAACGGCGGGTCCGGCACCGCGCGAAAGATCGGCAGCCGTGAGGCACGCGGCGAGATCGTCGTGTGGACCGACGCGGACATGACCTACCCGAACGAGCAGATCCCCGAGTTCGTGCGCTACCTCGACGAGCACCCGGGCGTCGACCAGGTGGTCGGCGCGCGGACGAGCGAGGAGGGGACGCACAAACTGCTCCGGGTCCCGGCGAAGTGGGTGATTCGCTCGATCGCCCAGTTCCTCTCCGGCACGAAGATTCCGGATCTGAACTCGGGGCTGCGCGCGTTCCGGCGGGACGTGTCGCTGCCCTACCTGAGGCTGCTGCCGCCCGGGTTCTCCTGCGTCACCACGATCACGCTGGCGTTCCTGTCGAACCAGCATCCGGTCGACTACCTGCCGATCGACTACGCGAAGCGTTCCGGGACGTCGAAGTTC
The DNA here is from genome assembly GCA_035310665.1 of Mycobacteriales bacterium. Classification (GTDB taxonomy): domain Bacteria; phylum Actinomycetota; class Actinomycetes; order DATGDX01; family DATGDX01; genus DATGDX01. Next base: position 7,496 of record DATGDX010000015.1, read on the forward strand.
CACCCCTTCCGCGACGCCTATCGGTACATCCTGCAGGTGCTCCGGATGATCATGTACTTCAACCCGATCAAGGTGCTCATGCCGGTGGCCCTGTGGGCGATGGGGATCGGCACCGTCAAACTCGGGTTCGACGTCGTCAGGTACGACTTCCACGTCGCGACGTCGACCGTGCTGCTGCTCGTGACCGGCTTTCAGATCGCCGCGCTCGCGTTGCTCGCGGACCTCGTCGCGCGCTCGCGGGCGGACTAGGGGCGTGCGCTGGAGCATGCGACGGTTCGGCACGCAGATCGTCGGGTTGCCGTAGTGGGGTTCACCACCGACGTCCTCGGGACCGGCCTGTCCCCGGACGCCGACGTCACCGCTGGCACCCCCGCCGCCGCGCCGGGCGCGCGACTCCCGACCGCCGAGCCGCTGCCCGTGTGGTTCGAGCGTGGATTGGTCACCGCCTGCGCCGCCGTGCTGTCGTTCGGCGGGTTCGGCCTGCTCCTTGCGATCCTGGGCCATTACCGGATGGCGACCGCCGGCGCGCTCGGCGCGCTCGGCACCCTCGTCGGCAGCTGGCTCGCGTGGCCGAGAGGGCGCCCCGCCCCGCGAGCCCGCGGCGCGACGCTCGCCGCGACCGGCATGTGCGTCGTCGCGATCGGCTTCGCGGCCTGGAACGGTCTCGACGCCGGGCACCACGTCACGACCGAGCGTGACCCGGGCGTGTACACGGTCGCCGGGAAGTGGATCGCCACCCGTGGGGACCTGGACGTGGAGACCGGCGCCGAGTGGACGGCCAAGGGCGGCGCCGCCGCCGGGCTTCGCGTCGACACGCCGGGCGCCTACGCCGACGGCCCGAACCGGGTCGAGTTCCAGTTCAACCACCTGTTGCCCGTGCTGCTCGCCGAGGCGAACAACCTGGGCGGGGACCCGCTCATGTTCCGGGTGCCCGCGCTGCTGGGCGCGCTCGCGCTGTGTGCCGTCTACGCGGCCGGCTGCCGCCTGGTGCCCCGGCCGGGGCTCGTGCTCGCCGCCGTCGGAGCGCTGGCGCTCTCGTTGCCCCAGCTCAGCGTCTCCCGCGACACCTACTCCGAATCCGCGGCCCAGTTCCTCCTGTGGTCGGGTCTGTGGCTCGTCCTCGTCGCGCTCGCGCGCAGGCAGCTCGGACCGGCGCTGCTCGCCGGCGCCGCGTTGGGCGGCACGATGCTCAGCCGCATCGACGGCCTCGTCTACCTGATCCCGCTGCCCGCTCTCGCCGCGATGGCCTGGCTGGCCGCTCGGTCCGGCGCCGACCGGCGCTTCCTGCTCCGCATGTACGGCGTCGTGCTCGTCGGTGCCGTGCCACCCGCGGTCCTCGGCCTCGTCGACGTCGTGCACCACGCCGGCCGCTACTACACCGACCTGCACGGCCAGGTCCGCACGCTGCAGGCGGGCCTCGCGCTGTCGGTCGTGGCCGCGGTCGCCCTGCTGCTGGCCTCCCGCACCCCGTACGCCGTTCCGGTGGCCGGCTGGGTGCGGCGCCGGCGGCCGGCGATCGCTGCCGTGGCGGCCGGGGGCATCGGCGGTGGTCTGCTCGCCGCGTGGGCACTGCGCCCGGCGGTCCAGCACCCGCGGGGGAATCCCATCCCCCTGGTGGGTGGGCTGCAGGCCGCCGCCGGACTCCCCCCCGACCCGTCACGCACCTACGCGGAGAACACGGTCACGTGGCTGGCCTGGTACCTGGGGCCCGTCGCCGTCACCCTCGCGATCGTCGGGGCGGCGATCCTCGC
>DATGDX010000016.1:0-12179 GCA_035310665.1 Mycobacteriales bacterium
GACCGCCTGCATGAAGGCTCGCGCGCGGATCGGGAACTCCGAGTCGGCGACGTCGGTCTCGTCCAGTTGCGCGAGCTGCTCCTTGAGCGTCTGCTCCTCCTCCAGCCGCCCGCGGACCAGATCCTCGCCGCCCGGCACGTCAGCGCGGACCGCCGGCCACAGGATCGTCTCCTCGGCCTCCTCGTGCGTCGACAGATCCTTGCGAAGATCACGGAACGCTTCCGCGATGGGTGCCGGATCGCCCTCCTTCAGGAGGTCGTCCAACTCCTGGAACGCGCGCTGAAACCGGAGGTGCTCGCCGAGCAGGAACTCGATCGCGTTAGTGGTGTGGACGTCGCCCATGATGCGTGCGGTGCCCGGCGGGGGAGGACGGAAAACGCCGGGGCGCACGGGTGCCCACGCTGTCGCTTTCGCCGGACTGCCGTGTCGAGGAGTTTGTCCGCGATTCTCTCCGGATCTCACTTCGGATTGTCGTGAAGCCGTCACCGTGCGACGCCGATGGGGAGAAGATGGGATCGACGGTAAACGGGGGGAGCCGATGACCGAGGCAGGACTGCCGGTCGAGGTCGAGGGCCTGACGAAGCGGTTCGGGCGGGTCACCGCCGTGGACGAGCTCAGCTTCCGCGTGGAGGCGGGGCGGGTGACGGGCTTCCTGGGGCCGAACGGCGCGGGGAAGACGACGACGCTGCGCTGCCTGCTCGGGCTGGTGGCCCCGACCGCGGGGCGGGCGGTGGTGGGCGGGCGACGCTACGCCCGGCTGGAGCGCCCGCTGGGCACCGTCGGCGCCGTCCTCGACGCCGGTGGCTTCCATCCCGGGCGCACCGCGGTCACGCACCTGCGGGCCCTCGCCACCGCGGCCGGTCTGCCGGAGCGTCGGATCGGCGAGGTGCTGGAGTTGGTGGGGTTGGCGGAGGCGGCCGGGCGCCGGGTCGGCGGGTTCTCGCTCGGGATGCGGCAGCGGCTCGCCCTCGCCGGTGCGCTGCTCGGTGACCCGGCGGTGCTGCTCCTCGACGAGCCGGCGAACGGCCTCGACCCCGGGGGAATGCACTGGCTCCGCGGGTTCCTGCGCCACCTCGCTGCCGAGGGCCGCACGGTGCTGGTGTCCAGCCACGTCCTCGCCGAGGTGGCCCAGACGGTGGACGACGTGGTGATCATCGCTCGGGGCCGGCTGGTCCGCGCCGCACCGCTGGACGAGGTGACCGCCGCCGCGGCCGGAGGGGTTCGGGTGCGCACGAGCGAATCCGCGCGACTCGCCGACCGGCTCGCCCTACTCCCCGTTACCGTGAGCCGGACGGTGACGACGGACTGCTGGTCACCGGGTGCGACGCGCAGACCGTGGGGCGGCTCGCCGCCGAGAACGGGATTCCGGTGCTCGAGCTGACCGAGCGGGCGCCGGACCTCGAGCAGGTGTTCCTCGAACTGACCGGGTCGGCCGCGAACCCGGACCGGGACGCGGCCGTGGAGGTGACCCGGTGACGGGGCTGACGCCGGTGCTGCGTGCCGAACTCGGCAAGCTGCGCTCGACGCGGATGACCTACGGCCTGCTGGCCGCGGCTCTCGCGCTCGTCGTGCTGTCCGCCCTCGCGATCGTGCTGTCGAGCCGCGGCGGCGGCGGGCCCACCGCGTTGGACAGCGTCCAGGGCATGCGCCTGATCGTGTCCACCGCGGGTGCCGGCACGCTGTTCGCCATGATCCTCGGCATCCTGACGATCGCCGGCGAGTTCCGGCACGGCACCGCCACCTGGACCTGTTCCTCACCACGCCGCGACGCGATCGCGTGCTCGCCGCGAAGCTCGCCGCCGCGCTCGTCGCCGGCATCGGCTACGGCCTCGCCTGCCTCGCCGTGCTGCTCGCCGTGGCGGTGCCGCTGCTCGCCACCATCGACGGCGCCCGGCAGCCCCGGGTGGGCGACGTCGCCACCATCGGCGCCGGTGTCGTCACGTCGTACGCCCTCTCGGCGATGTTCGGCGTCGCCGTCGGCGCCGTACTCCCCAACCAGGTCGCCGCGATCGTCGTCATGCTCGCCTGGTCGTTCGTTGTCGAGTCGCTTGTCCTCCTGCTGGCACCCGCGGTGGGGCGGTGGCTGCCCGGGAACGCGGCGAGTGCGCTCACCGATCAGGACGCGGGGCAGCTCGGCGGGTACGAGCTGTTGCCGCAATGGGGCGGCGGACTCGTGCTGCTGGCCTACGTCACGGTGCTCGCCGCCCTCGGCGGCCGGCTCCTCGCGCGCCGCGACATCACCTGACCGACGCACGCGCAGCCGCGCGAAGACTTGACTGGCTCAAGAAGAGCCGCAAGGCTGCGCAGGTGGGCATCGACGAGGGCCGACCGGCTTCGGGCGGCCGACCTCCGCGTGGCGCACCCCCGGCTGGCGGTTCTCGACGCCCTGCCCGAGGGGGGCGCCGAGGACACCACCCGCGACCCGAGTTCGGGTCGTGGGTCGCGGGTGGCGCATGCGATCCGCATCTCACTCGACACACTGGACGTCGACGCGCTCGTCGCGATGAGCACGGCATGCAGAGCGTCGAGCGTACGTCGAAGCGTCTGGCGTGTGACGGCGCCATCGGAGACCGGCGGGCGCGGGCGACACCCCCCGGGAGCCCGCGCCCGCCCTTCCACACTCACCCGCGCCCCGGCGCCGGCGGTGCAGTCCAGGCCGCCAGCAGCCGGAACAGGGCGACCCCCGCCGCGTAGGGCAGCAGCCCGGCGACCGGGACCCCGGCCCAGCCGCTGCCGAGCCCGCGGACGGTGAGCACGACCAGCCCGGCGCACGCCGCGAGCACCGCGGCGGCGGCGACCTCGGCGGCAGCGACCTCGGCGGCGCGCCAGGGCCCGCCGGGCGGCCGGAGCGATCGGGAGACGGTCGAGGGCCGCTCGAACCGGGCGACCGCGACCAGCAGCGGCGCGAAAAGCACGACAAGGACGGCGAGCCACAGCGGACGCAGGGCGTACCACGCGGCGGTGCCGATCGCGGGCGACGGGAACACCCCGGTGGGGTAGAGCAACGCCGCGGCGGCGACAACAGGCACCAGATGCCAGAGGTACAGCGACATCACGACCCGGTTGCCGGCGACGGTCGCGGCCCACACCCAGGGGCGGGCGCACATCCGGGTGCCGGGACCGCGGAGCAGGAGCGCGATCCCGGTCTGGGTCACGGCGAGGGCGAGCAGGGCCAGCGACGGCGGTGCGGTGTTGCTCACCGCCTCGCCCGGCACCGCGACCATGCTCACCGGGTACGGACCGATGGTCACCAGCCCGAGAAGGGCCGCCGCCCCGGCGACGGCGAGCGCCGCCGGCACCCGCGGGCGCAGGAGCGCACCGTCGCGCCAGCCGTACCCGAGCTGGCAAATGGCGACCCACACGAGCAGGTAGTTCACGACGCCCACGGCGGGCACCCCGGCGCCGAGGCGCACGGCGTCCACGACGGCCACCGCCGCGCCGAGGACGAGCACGGAGCCCTCGCCGTACCGTTCGTGCAGGGCGAGGGTCACCGGGGTGAGCGCGACAACCGCGAGGTACACGGCGAGGAACCACAGCGGGATGCCCACGAGCCAGGCACCCTGCGCGACCGCCGCGGGGTCGAGCCCGGCGAGGCGCAGCGTGACGGCCCCCACCGCTGCCACGGAGACGAACGCCGTCGTCGGCCGCAACAGTCGCCCGGCGCGCAGCGCCAACCACCCCCACCAGGGCAACCCGTGACCGCGCGCCGATCGCCACGAGGCGGCGTTCGCGTAGCCGCCGACGAGGAAGAACAGCGGCATCACCTGGGCCACCCACGTGAGGGGGTGCGTCCAGTCCAGGACGGCGAGCAGGCTGCGCCCACCGAGCCGCCCGTTGGTCACCCCGACCGCGATCACGAGCCAGTGCCCGACGACCACGGTCGCGATGGCGAGCACGCGCAGCAGGTCGACATACCGATCACGGGTGCCCGGAGTGTCGACGGACCGCACCACCCGCCGCCATCGGTGAGCCCTCATCGGCCCTGACAACGGATCCGCCTCCCAGGTCGTGCCCACCGGCCGATCCCGCCGCGACAAAGGACGTGTCGCACCCCGTGGGCCTGTTCGCTATGCTCCGGCGCCTCGCGGCGCGCAACGCTGCGCGTTGTCCAGCCGACTGCGGCCGGGGGGCACGCCCGACCGTCAGGGGGGAGCACGCCGCCCATGAGCCACGACCGGATTCTGCGATCCCAGGACGACGTCCACGCCTACGTCGGGCGCACCTGCTTCAAGACCGGGCCACCCCGCCTGGTCGGGCTCGAGGCGGAGTGGCACGTCGTCGACCGTCGATGTCCCGGCGACCCCGTCCCGTTGTCCCGACTCCGCGCGGCCGTGGACCGCTCCGTCCCGCTCCCGGCCGGCAGCACGGTGAGCTACGAACCGGGCGGACAACTCGAACTCAGCACGGCCCCCGCGCGCGGCGTGTCCGCCGCCTGCGGCCGGCTGTCGGCCGACCTCGACGTGGTGTCCCGCGCGCTGGACGACGCCGGACTGTGCCGCATCGGCCAGGGCGTCGACCCCCTGCGACCACCGACCCGACAGCTCGACTCGCCGCGCTACGCCGCGATGGCCGCCTTCTTCGACCTCCGGCACCCCACCGCCGGGGCGGGCCCGCAGATGATGTGCTCCACCGCCTCTGTGCAGGTCAACGTGGACACGGGGACGGACACTGCGGGACCGCACGGTCTGCGCGAACGCTGGCGGCTCGCGAACACGCTCGGACCGGTGCTGGTTGCGGCCTTCGCCAACTCGCCCCTGTGCGGGGGCCGGCCGACGGGGTGGCGCTCGACGCGTCAGGCGATCTGGGCCTCGCTGGACCCGGGGCGGACCCGTCCGCCGGCGCCGGGGGACCCGGTGGACGCGTACACGCGGTACGCGCTGGACGCCGAGGTCATGCTCGTGCGCCGACCGCACGGCGAGTGGGTCACCGCCCCGGGGATGCGGTTCCGGGACTGGCTGGACGGCCGGACCCGGTTCGGGCACCCGACCGAGGACGATCTCGGCTACCACCTGACCACGCTGTTCCCGCCGGTGCGCCCGAAGGGGTGGCTGGAGCTGCGCACGGTGGATGCCCAACCTGGGGACGGCTGGCAGGTCGCGGCCGCGGTCGTCACCGCTGTGCTCGACGACCCCGTCGCCGCCGACATCGCCCGCGACGTCACCGCTCCGGTCGCCGGGCGCTGGCAGCAGGCGGCGCGTCTCGCGCTCGCCGACCCAGCGCTCGCCGTGGCCGCCCGAGTCTGCTTCACCGCGGCGCTCGACGCCCTCCCGCGGCTCGGAGCCGCGTCGCTCGTGCCGGCGGTCGCGGCGTACGCCGACAGCTACGTCGCCCGGGGCCGGTGCCCGGCCGACGACCTGCTGCAGCCGGTCCGACCCACGACGACGAGGACGACAATGGCGCGATTCCCGACCCAGGAGTACGACGAGGCCGCGCTCAAGCAGCGCATCGCCCGCGAACTCGACGCCGTCCGCCAACGCAGCCTCGCGCTCACGGACCTCGACGAGGACGAGCTGGTGCGCCAACACTCCCGGCTGATGTCCCCGCTGGTGTGGGACCTGGCGCACGTCGGCAACCACGAGGAGCTGTGGCTGCTGCGGGGGGTCGCCGGGCGCGACCCCGTCCGCCCGGACATCGACGAGCTGTACGACGCGTTCCGCCACCCGCGCGCCGAACGCCCGACCTTGCCGTTGCTGTCGCCGGGCGAGGCGCGCGCCTACATCGGCACCATCCGCGACAGGGCCCTGGACGTCCTGGACACGGCCCCGCTGGTGCCCGACCGGCCGCTGCTCGCCGGCGGCTTCGTCTACGGGATGGTGGTGCAGCACGAGCACCAGCACGACGAGACCATGCTGGCCACACATCAGCTGCGCCGGGGTGACCCCGCGCTCGCGGACCCCGACCTGCCGTTCGCCGGTCCGAGCGGTGACCCGCTGCCCGCGGAGACGCTGGTGCCCGCCGGCACGTTTCGGATGGGGACGTCCACCGACCCGTGGGCGTACGACAACGAGCGCCCCGCCCACGCGGTGCACCTGCCGGCGTACTGGATCGACACGACCCCGGTGTCGAACGGCGCCTACCTCGCCTTCGTCGAATCCGGCGGATACGAGGACCGTCGCTGGTGGAGCGAGGACGGGTGGGCGTGGCGCTGCCGTTCCGGCAAGCGGTCCCCCGCCTTCTGGCTGCTCGAGGGCGGGCACTGGCTGCGCCGGCGGTTCGGCCGCGTGGAGCCGCTCCCGGCGGACGAGCCGGTGCAGCACGTGTGCTTCCACGAGGCGCAGGCGTACGCCGCGTGGGCGGGCAAGCGGCTGCCGTCGGAAGCGGAGTGGGAGAAGGCGGCCGGGTGGGATCCAGTGGCGGACCGGGCGCGGCGGTACCCGTGGGGGGACGAGCCACCCGGGCCGGAGCACGCGAACCTCGGGCAACGCGCGCTTCGCCCCGCTCCGGTCGGCAGCTTCCCCGCGGGCGCGTCCGCCTACGGGGTTCGGCAGCTGCTCGGCGACGTGTGGGAGTGGACGAGCAGCGACTTCCGTCCCTACCCCGGGTTTCGGGTGTTCCCGTACGCGGAGTACTCCGCCGTGTTTTTCGGATCGGACTACAAGGTGTTGCGCGGCGGGTCGTGGGCGACGCATCCGACCGCGTGCCGCACGACGTTCCGCAACTGGGACTTCCCCATCCGCCGGCAGATTTTCGCCGGTTTTCGCTGCGCCCGCGACGGGGCACAGCACGACGGCTGATGTGCCGACACCTCGCCTACCTCGGCCCCCCGGTCACGCTGCAGGCGCTGCTGCTCGACACCCCGTCGTCGCTGCTCCGCCAGGCGTGGCAGCCGCGGCACCAGCGACACGGGACGGTCAACGCCGACGGCTTCGGCGCCGGGTGGTACAGCTCACGCCGGCGCGAACCGGCCCGCTACCGCCGGGCGCGCCCGCTGTGGAGCGACGCGTCGTTCGCGAGCATCGCCGGGGTCGTCGAGACGGGTTGCCTGCTCGCCTGCGTCCGTGACGCCAGCCCGGGGATGCCGGTCGAGGAGTCGGCAACCGCCCCTTTCACCGCGGGCCCGTGGTTGTTCAGCCACAACGGGCGCATCGACGGCTGGCAGTCGTTGCTGCCGGACCGCGCGATCCTCGAGGCGGCGACAGACTCGGCGCTGCTGTGGGTGCTGCTGCTCCAGCGGTTGCGCGCCGGGGTGTCGGCCGTGGACGCCGTCGCGGACACCGCGCGAACCGGGCGTGGGCATCCTCCCGGGCAGCTGAACCTGCTGCTCACCGACGGCTCCGCGATCGTCGCCACGGCGTGCGGTGAGTCGCTGTTCGCGCGCCGCGGCCCGGCTCTCGTCGTGGCGTCTGAGCCGTACGACGACGAACCGGGCTGGGAACCCGTCCCGGACGCGTCGCTCGTCGTCGCGCGGGACGGCGACGTGCGTATCACCTCTTTGGACTGAAGGAGCACGCATGGCTTCGATCTGGCTGGACCGCCACGTCGACCGCTACGACCTGGAACGTGCGCTGGCGAACGACGTACGCGCCGGCCTGACGAGCACCCCGAAGGAACTGCCGCCGAAGTGGTTCTACGACGACGAGGGGAGCGTCCTGTTCGACCGAATCACCACGCTCGCCGAGTACTACCTCCCGCGGCGGGAGCGCGAGATTTTGCAGCGGCGCGCCGGGAAGATCGCTGCCGCCACGCGCGCCGACACGCTCATCGAGCTCGGGTCGGGCTCGTCGGAGAAGACACGGCTGCTGCTCGACGCGTTCACCGACGCCGGTGCGGGGCCGGGCACGCTGCGCCGCTATGTCCCGGTCGACGTCAGTCTCGGCGCGCTGCTACCCGCCGCGCATGCCATCGCCGCGGATTATCCCGCGGTGGAGGTGCACGCGGTGCTCGGCGACTTCGAACGGCACCTCGCGCTGTTGCCCGCGGGCGGCCGACGGCTCACCGTCTTCCTCGGCAGCACCATCGGCAACCTGCGACCGGCGCAGCGCGCCGGGTTCTTCGCGCAGCAGCGGGAACGCATGCGCGACGGCGACGCGCTGCTCGTCGCCACCGACCTGGTGAAGGAGCCGCGGCGGCTGCTGGCGGCGTACGACGACCCGGGTGGGGTCACTGCCGCGTTCAACCGAAACGTGCTGCACGTCCTGAATCGGGAGCTCAAGGGCGACTTCGACGTCGACTCCTTCACCCACGTCGCCCGCTGGAACCCGGTCGACGAGTGGATGGAGATGCACCTGCGGTCGACACGGAACCACCAGGTCGAGCTGGCGACGCTGGACCTGGTGGTGCGCTTCGCCGCCGGCGAGGAGATGCGCACGGAGATCTCGGCCAAGTTCCGGCGGGAGCGCATCGAGGCGGAGTACGCCGCCGCCGGGCTGCGCCTGGCATCGTGGTGGACCGACGCGGCGGGGGACTACGCCCTGTCCCTCGCGGTTCCCGCCTGAGCCGGTGACCGCCGGAGCTGGCGCCCGCCGGAGCCGGTGCCCACGCACGCGGCGGCCGCGCGGCTACCGCAGGCGGTCGAGCAGCCAGCGCGGCCCGACCACCCGGGCGCCGGCCCCGACGCAGTCCGCGGCGAGGCGCCGGTCCGCGGTCACCACGCGCACCTCACCGGGCGATTCCGCGACCAGCCGTCGCACCTCCTCGTCGGCGTCCCGCGGGGCGTGCCGGACCTCCAGATCACCTTCCGCCCGGACTGGGACTCCGGCGCGCGCGGCGCCCTCGAGGACGAGGACGACCCGCTCGTCCGGCAGGAGTCCGGCCGTGATCGCCGCAAGCAGGCGGGTGTGGAGGCGGATCGCTGCTCCTCGTCGGTCTCGCCACCACCCATCGGGCACCGCTCCGATGACGTTGGCCGCGTCTATCACCAGCATCCGCACACCCCTTCCACCACCAACCTGACGATCGCCGTCGAAGGCACACGCGACCGCCGACCGCGCCCGAACGCCGCGCCCATTGCACTCCGTAACATCGACACTGTAATTCGTACCGAAGCCGAACCAATCGCCACGCATCGCCAAGAAGCACCGTCAACATCGCTTTTCCGATCTCGAACCCAGCCCCCTTACGAGGACCATGCGCGACAATCGAACGACGGAATGAAGTCGCGAACAGACGTGCTCCGCAAAGGCGAGGGGCATAGGGCTGAATGCCTCTAGTCGGTCACGGGCAGCGAGAGAGAGGTTGTCCCGCAAGCGAACGGGTGTCGAGGCGGTGGTGAGCTGCCGAGTTCCTCGTGGGAGAGGGGACACGGGGCCCATGAAGGCCATTACGATCGCCGACGACGAGTGGGAACGCTTGGACGAGAAGGATCCGTCCCGGCTGCACGCCAACCTACTGGTCAATGGCGTCCACGTTCATCTCGAAGCGTGGCCGGTGCGCATGGACGAGTCGCGGGGCTATCCCGTGCAGGACTACCTCGGGCCCTTTCCCGAGGCCTTCCACGCACTCGAGTGCATCCATGACGTCGACGAAACGTACGCGACGGTGACAATCCGGGGACAGCAGTACGTCCTGGTCGCCTTTCCGGCGGCCGAATAGATCAAGGGTCCGGATCTCGAGCGACTCCTGGAGGCGTCGACGGAGGGGAAGCAGGGCCGTTTCGCGCGCGAGGCTCAAGCCTCGCGATCCACACGCCGAAGGCGCATGCATGGAACCGGGTGCGAGTGCGTTCCCGCTGTGCCCGCGAGTGCTGGCTGCCCCGCCGTTGACGGCGATGCGCGCCGCTACCGCTCTCGTCGGTGCCGTTGGGCTGGGGAAGTCGCCGTGCTGCCAGCTCCGGGTCCCGCGCTCGCGCGGTAGCGCCAAGACGGCCGGAGGGATCGGCCGCCCGACGTCGACGACGGAGGTCGCGTCGACCTGACGGTGCGCACGTCGTGCGCTCATGCCCGAACGTCAATCGCCAGTGCATCCGCGTGTGAAGCTGTCGCGCGCGTTCCGGGAGTCTGCTGATGTTCGTGTTCCTGTTGCAGGTGCGCCACGCCGTCGTCGAGGGCGGACCGCTGTACCTGTTCGCGGTCTTCTCCGCCATCGTGTGGGCCCTCTGGGTGGTCAAGGTCGTCTTGTCCCGGCGATACGAGCCGTGGCGCGAACCGTACGAGACCACGACGAGCGTCCTCGTCCCGGTCGTCGACGAGCCGGTTGACCTGTTCCGCGACGTGCTGCGGCGCATCGTCGCGCAGCGTCCGACGGAGACCATCGTCGTGATCAACGGCGCGCGTAACCATGCGCTCGAGGAGGTCTGTGCGGAGTTTGCCCGACGACGGCGTGATGTGGACGTGGACGCCGATCCCGAGCAAGCGCAATGCGGTCAAGGTGGGAACGGAGCTCGCGAGCGGCGAGATCCTGGTGCTCGTCGACTCCGACACGGTCTGGACTCGCGACACGCTGTGCGAGCTGGTCAAGCCCTTCGCCGATCCCGGGATCGGCGGGGTCACCACACGTCAACGGGTCCTCGACCCGCAACGGCACTTCTTCACGCGGTGGGCCGACTGGCTGGAGAACAGCCGCGTCAAGTATTCGATGCCGGCTCAATCCGTGCTCGGGCACGTCGGCTGCCTGCCCGGTCGCACGATTGCTTTTCGACGCCAGATCGTCGTCAAGGCGATGGACGAGTTCATGCACGGCCGGTTTCTCGGTGTCTTCCTCGAGATCTCCGACGACCGCACGCTGACGAACCTCGCGCTCAAGCAGGGCTACCGCACCGTGTACCAGTCGACGTCCCTCGTGTTCACCGACGCACCGGTCACCGTGCGGAAGCTCTACAAGCAGCAGCTGCGGTGGGCGCGCGGGTCGCAGTACAACACCCTTCGCATGCTGCCGTGGATGGTGCGCTGCGCACCGGTGCTCGCGGTGTTCTTCGTCTCCGACATCGTGCTTCCCTTCCTGCTCCTGGGAGCCGTCATCGGTGGTGTCGAACGCGCCGTGCACGGCACCGGCGTCAACTACTACACCGCCTATCTCCGGGAGTACGGGTTCGGCTTGGGCATGGGCGCGGTCGTCGTGTTGACCGTGCTGGCGTCCAGGTTGTCGATGGCGATCCGCCAGCTGCGCCACCTCGAGGAAGTGCCGGGCGACTGGTGGCGGATGCCCGCGTTCGTGCTGTTCTCGTCGATGTTTCTCATGCCCATCCGCCTCATCGGGTTCTTCCGGATGGCCCACGTGGCGGCCTGGGGCACCCGCCGCGACGCCTACTCCGGGATGCAGGACGACGTCATCGCCGAGCTCGAACGAGAGACCGCGCCGGCCCCGACCGACATCGTCGATCGCGACGCACCCACGCCATCCGGGGCCGCCGCGCGTACCGCTGTTCTCGCCGCCCCCGTAACCGCCGGGACCCAGGTGCGGGAGCATCCGGAGGAGGCAGACCTGCGACCCAAAGACGGTGGGCGACACGCCGTCAACGTGCTCGCCGCCGTGCCCTATCTGATCGGCGGCACCCTCATCGTGCTCGAGGTGCTCTACCGTGGCTGACCACCCCTTCCCCCCCGTCGCCGACGTTGTCAGTGGTGCCGACCACGGCAGCGGAATCACCCTCCAGTCACGCCGGGCCCGCCTCGTCGGGGTCGGACTCGCGCTCGGCCTCACCGTCACCGGCACCACGGTGTGGAGGTCGCCGGCGCTGCGCGAGAACGTCGTCGGTGGCATGCTCGACGCCGCACCGCTGTCCAGGGCGGTCGAAAACGACCTGCGCGGCATCGCGAAGGTGCCCCCGAAGCCGTCGGACGCACAGCTGCAGGCGTTGATCGGCAGGATGTCCCAGGCGCTCCGACGTGGAGACCTGCGCGCGGCACGCGCACTGTCGCGCCAGGTGCTCACCGCGCTCAAGCAGCGATCCCAAGGCGCCCACGCTGCTCACCCGGGCCGGCATGTCCGTCGAGGCCGTGCGGAGAATCGCGGACACCGGGAACGTCGGTGCGGCGCCTGGCGGCCTCTGGAGCAGCTCCCGTCGTGCCGGCGTGAGCGGCGACCGCACGGCGGAGGGCACGGGCACCACGATGACGGCCCTCACTCGTCGGGCGAGCATCGAAGCCCGGCTGAAAAAGGGACCCGGCACGGCGGTGCCGGCGGCGGCGAAGGCGAACAAGTCGCCCACCCACTGCTGGGAGTTCAAGTTCCAGCAGGACGCACAGGCGGCGTACGCCGCCGACCTCCAGGACCCCTACGGTCTGGACGGAAAGCCCGGCCCG